>JANWKE010000010.1 GCA_025451535.1 Verrucomicrobiia bacterium | reverse complement strand
CCGTCCCATTTGGCGATGTTGTTGGCGCTTACCGCGCCCGCCACACTGAAGTTCCCGCCGGCATACAGGTCGCTGCCGCTCACCGCCAGGGCAGAGACAATGTAGTTCAGCCCGGAGCCGAGGGCCGACCAGCTGCTGCCATCCCATTTGGCGACATTATTGGCGCTGACCCCGCCGGCATTGGTAAAATTTCCTCCCACATAGACGTTGCTGCCGCTGACCGCGATGGCTGAAACAACTGTGGTCGAAAAATCATTGGATCCTCTCACTCCGCTGCCCAACGGCGACCAATTAGTTCCGTCCCATCGGGCGATGTAATTGGCCTCCACCCTGCCCACCGATCGGAAAAACCCGCCGGCGTAGAGGTCGGCTCCATTTACTGCCAGAGCGCGCACGGAATTCAGCACCGGACTGGGACCAAAGGCCCCCCCGTCAAAGCCGTCGCCAACTGTCGCCCAGCTCGAACCGTTCCAGATCGCCAGGCCGCCGGCTGGCAAAGCTCCAGCCTGATCAAAGATTCCTCCGACGTAGAGCTGCCCGCCTGACCCAACGGCTAGGCTAAGCACGTAGCTCGGTTGGGTTTCGTTCGTAATGCCGGCGGACAGGTTCGTCCAGGAATTACCATTCCACCCGGCAATATTTTGGGCAGACACGCCACCCGCATTGGTGAAACCGCCCCCGACCAGGAGTTCATGGCCAATCCGGGCAATGGTATAAATCACACCGAAGCCTCCCGAAACTCCGCCGCCGAGTGCCGACCAATTGCTTCCATCCCATTTCGCAATATTGGTTACGGCAACGTTTCCGGCAGTCACAAACTGGCCGCCAACATAGATGTTGCTGCCGTCAAGCAGGATGTCCCCAACGCCGCCAGTGGTGTCCCCGATGCCACCGTCAAACCCGGACCAATTCGTGCCATCCCATTTGGCCAGATTGATCGCCGCCACACCGCCGGCGTTGGTGAACGTGCCGCCGACATAAAGGTTTGTCCCGTCGGTCCTCAATACTTTTACCAACACGTTGCTCGCTCCGACGACACCGCTGCCCAACGGCAACCAGTTCGTTCCATCCCACCGGGCAAGGTGGTTGATCGCCACGGCTCCGGCGTTGGTGAAATCACCTCCGGCGTAAAGAAAGCCGCCGAAAATCGTGAGGGCGAATACATTGCCATGAAGCCCCGACCCCAATGAAAACCAATTCGTGCCGTCCCATCGGGCAACATTGGTCACACTCAGGCCCCCGGCACTGATCATGGACCCGCCAACGTACACGTCGCTGCCGCGAAACGCCATCGCCCACGCAATGTCGGTGGCTCCCAGGCCGCTCCCCAGGGCTGACCAGCGCAACCCATCGAATCTCGCAACCCCGTTGACGATGACCCCTCCAACCGTTCTAAAATTACCACCCACGTAAACGTCACTGCCGTTCGTGGAAACCGTATAAACATCCGCATCGCTGCCCGGCGGACCAAACTGGAAGTCCCAATGTTCATCACCGCTGACGCCGCGCGTGCTTACCGGCAGCCCGAAAGCGGCCGTCACGAGCAGCAAAACCGGTAATACGAATTTCGAAGCTGGTCTGTCCTTGATCGGCATGAGTCGCGTCCTGAAGCACAAAACCAATAACCGTTTTTCCGTTACTTGTCAATGAAAATGGCGGCAAGAGGAGTTGACCGGCAAATGGGGAATTGCATAATCCGCCAATGCCGCTCGTCACCAGCAGCAAAACACGGCCTGCCTACGATGTCATCATTGTCGGCTCCGGCGCGGCGGGTGGCCAGAGTGCGTACGTGCTGGCGGCGGCGGGAGCCCGGGTGCTGATGTTGGAGGCGGGCCGGAATTATGATCCGATTTCGGAGACGCCGATGTTCAATCCGCCACTGCAGTCGCCGTTGCGCGGCGCCGGAACGCCGGACAAACCGTTCGGCTTTTATGACGCCACGGTCAACGGCGGCTGGACGGTTCCCAAAGAGCCGTACCTGGTCAAAAACCACAAGCGGGGAAACGGCTGGTACGAGGCAACCGACATCGACCTCTGGTCCACCGGACAAAATTTCATGTGGTGGCGTCCGCGGATGTTGGGCGGGCGCACGAACCATTGGGCGCGTTTCTCGTTCCGCATGGGGCCGTATGATTTCAAGCCGAAAAGCCGCGATGGCCTGGGCATGGACTGGCCGATTACCTACGAAGACCTGGCGCCATATTACGACAAGGTCGAGGCGCTGATTGGCGTGTACGGCACCAACGAAGGGCTGGAAAACACGCCGAATTCTTCGCCGGGAATTCTCCTGCCGCCGCCCAGGCCCCGCGCCAACGAATTACTGGCAAAAAAATTCTGTGCCCAACTCGGCATCCCCGTCATTCCGTCGCACGTGGCCATCCTGAGTCAGCAACAGGACGCCAACAAAATTCCGGGCCGGTTGCACCCGGACAATCCGGCCGCGGCCCGGGCGCTGGCCGACAACATGCGGACGCGGCTCGGCTGTTTCTGGGCGACGTCGTGCGGCCGCGGTTGCTCCATCAAGGCCAATTACCAGTCCACCACCGTTCACCTGCCGCCGGCGCTGGCGTCCGGCAACCTCGACATCATCACCGACGCCATGGTGCGCGAGGTGACGGTTGACGAAAAGGGGAAGGCGACCGGCGTTCATTACATTGACAAAACGACCGGCCAGGAATTGCACGCCAGAGCGCGTGTGGTTGTACTGGCTGCCAGTGGCTGTGAATCGGCGCGGATTTTGTTGAATTCGAAAACCGCGCAGTTTCCAGACGGCCTCGCCAATCGCAGCGGCAAGGTTGGCCGTTATCTTATGGACACGGTGGGTGCAGGGCTGTCCGGGCAGAGTCCGATGCTGGAAAACTGCCCGCCCTACAACGAAGACGGCGCTTCCGTCATGCACATGTACATGCCGTGGTGGCTTTACCAGGAACAGCATGCGGGCAGGCTGAATTTCCCGCGCGGCTACCACATCGAGTTCGGCGGCGGCCGGCGCATGCCGGAAGCAGGGACGTTTGACGATCTGGAAAATTTCACCGGCGGCAGCTACGGGGAAAAATTCAAGGAGGACATGCGCCGGTATTACGGCAGTTTCATGGGCTTTGCCGGCCGCGGCGAAATGATTCCGAACGAAGACAGCTATTGCGAAGTTGACCCGGACAAAAAAGATGCCTGGGGCATTCCGGTGTTGCGCTTCCATTTCAAATGGTCGGAACATGAAATCCGGCAGGCGGCCCACATGCAGAAAACCTTCGCCGGAATCATCGAAGCCATGGGCGGCAAGGTCCTTAACCCGCCGCAGAGTGACGGGAAAAAAGCCATCGCGCCCGGCGGTTCCATTATTCATGAGGTCGGGACCACCTGCATGGGCCGTGATCCCAGAAATTCCGTCCTCAACCAGTATTGCCAGGCGTGGGACGTAAAAAATTTGTTTGTCACCGACGGCGGGCCGTTCGTGTCCAACGCGGACAAAAATCCCACGCTGACCATCATGGCCAACGCCTGGCGCGCCTGTGATTATCTGACTGGCGAGATGAAGAAAGGGAATGTCTGATATGAACGAGCCGCAACGCCTGGATCGGCGCGAAGCCATCAAATGGATGCTGGCCGCGACCGCCACGGTGTCATTGATGAACTTCCGGAGTTTCGGCGCGCCAGCCCCGGCCGCCAGTGGCTACGGTACCGATCCCGATTTGTTGAAGGATTACAAGCCCGGCGATTTGTGGCCGCTCACGTTCACCAAGGCACAACACCGCGCGGTGGCGGCGTTGTGCGATGTCATCATTCCCGCCGATGCCAAGTCACCCGGCGCCAGCAGTCTGGGCGTGCCGGATTTCATTGACGAATGGATCAGTGCACCCTACCCGGAGCAGCAAACGGACCGGGAGGAAATTTTATATGGGCTGGCCTGGCTCGACCGGGAATCCGGGAAGCGATTTGGCAAAGTCTTTGCCGATTTGAACGACGGGCAAAAGCGCAGCCTGTGCGACGACATTTGCTACGTCCCCGGGGCGAAGCGCGGATTCAAAACCGCCGCCCGGTTCTTTGCCAGATTCCGGAATCTGACCGCGAGCGGATTTTACACGACGCCGCAGGGCTGGAAGGACATTCAATATCTCGGTAACGTGGCCCTGGCCAAATTCAAAGGCCCGCCACCGGAAGTGTTGAAGTATTTGAATCTGGATTAACGGAGTTCTTTCCGCAGAAAGCCCTGGATTCCATGCATCATGAATTCGTCTCTCAACTGGTTGCTATCACCATTATGAAAACATTCATTGTCACCGCGTTCCTTGCCGGCCTGGGCGTCGTTGGCGCTTCGGCGGAAAGTGCATCCCTGCCGCGCAGCACGCCGGAAGCGCAGGGGATTTCTGCCGCTGCCATCCTCGCATTTGTCGAGGCTGCCGATGAGCAATCGGAAACGACGAATGCCCTCCAGAGTTTCATGCTGGTGCGACACGGTCATGTTGTGGCCGAAGGCTGGTGGTCGCCCTATGGCCCGGACGTTCCGCACAAGCTGTTTTCCTTGAGCAAAAGTTTTACGTCCACCGCTGTCGGGCTGGCGATTGCCGAAGGGAAACTCAGCCTCGACGATACCGTGCTTTCTTTTTTTCCCGAGGACGCGCCCGTCCGTCCCGGCGCTTATTTGAAAGCCATGCGGGTGCGGGATTTGTTGATCATGTCCAGCGGCCAGGATTCGAATACCGTGGCCCACGTGGATGAGGCGATGAGAACCTCCGCTCAGTCCGGCGAAAATATAGCCAGGACGTTCCTCGCCGCGCCGGTGGCCTGCAAGCCCGGCACGCTGTTTGTCTATAACACGCCGGGCAGTTACATGCTGTCGGCCATCGTGCAAAAGGCGACCGGACAAACCGTGTTCGATTATCTCCGGCCGCGCCTTTTTGAACCGCTCGGCATGGAAAATCCAACCTGGGACACCAGCCCGCAGGGCATCACGTTCGGCGGCGTTGGGTTGAACATCCGGACGGAAGACATCGCGCGGTTCGGTCAGTTGTATCTGCAGAAAGGCGAGTGGAACGGGAAACAACTGTTGCCCGCGGCGTGGGTGGAGACGGCCACCGCACGGCAAACCTCCAACGGCAGCGAGCCGACCAGCGATTGGGACCAGGGCTACGGCTATCAATTCTGGCGCTGCCGGCACGGACTTTACCGCGGCGACGGCGCGTTCGGGCAGTTCTGCATCGTGATGCCGCAACAGGACGCCGTGGTCGCCATCACCAGCGGAACCCGAGACATGCAAGCCGTCATGAACCTGGTCTGGGACAAACTGCTGCCAGCCATGCAGCCGACACCGCTGCCGGCCGATGTCGAATCGGACCAGAAACTGAAACGCGTGCTGGCCGGCCTGACGTTGCATTTGCCGCAAGGTCCGGCCACGTCCGCCATGGCGGCGCAAGTGTCGGGCAAAACCTATTTGTTCCCGACTAATTCCCAGAACATAGATACGGTGAAATTTGAATTCAAGGGACAGGACACAACCCTGGATGTGAACAATCTCGGTCAGGCCTATCGCATTGCCTGCGGTTCCGGTGTGTGGAAAAAGGAACGGACCGCGTTTACCGCCGGGGTGGAACCGTGGGTGGCGGCTCCGGTTGAGCAGCCAATTGCCGCCAGTGGCGCGTGGACAGCAAACGATACTTACACGGTGAAACTCGCCTATTATGAAACGCCGCTGGCCATCACGCTCACCTGCCGTTTCGCCGGCGATCATGTGTTGTTGCTCAATGTCGAATACAGTGTGAATTTTGGCCCAACCAATCCCCCGCTGCTGGTTGGAGAGGCACGATAAATCCAGGGCTGTTTTGCCCGCAAATCAATCGGAACTTGATGCCGGAAACCTGGAGACTTTTCATGCCATAATAAATCAGTTTGTCTAACTATATTATACTTAACGATAAGTTTTTATTGACATTTGGCTGGGGCTTGTTGAAATACTGGTTGCGTACCTGAACTGTTTATGAAAGCACAGAGATTCCCTCTGCTTGGGGTCGCAATTGTGTTGGTGCTTTTGCCGGGGCCGGTTTCCGCCGCCAATTCCCAGGTTCTTGGCTGGAACAACCTCGGCATGCACTGCATGGACAGCGATTACTCGGTGTTTTCCATCCTGCCCCCCTACAACACCATCGAAGCCCAGCTCATCGTCGGCGGACTGCTCGTCACAAACGGCGGATACAGCGTAACGTACCAGGCGGTGGCCGATCCCACGGGTTCGTTCAATTCCACCGCGGCAGGCAAAGGCAATTTCTACAACTTCGCCCTGCCGTTGTTTGGCGCCAATTTGCCGGTGGACGCCGGATTGGCCGGTTGGAATATGCCCGGCCTCAACAACACGCCACAAGGAATGTGGTTCGAGCAAACCAACACGCCCGTTCCGCCGCTTCCCGGCGTCACCACACCGGTCAACTGGTGGCGCGCCGAGGGGATTCCGATTTCACCTTACGACGATGCCCTCAAGAAAAATCCTTATCCGCTCATGTTGCTCGTGGCGCGTGATGCCGGGAACAACATCATTGCGACGAACCAGATCGTCCTGCCCATCTCCGATGAAATGGATTGCCGCGCCTGTCATGCTTCGGGCACGCAAACGGTCGCCGAGCCGCTGGCCGGCTGGGTCTGGGACGGTTTGCCGGAACGCGATTTCCGGCTGAACATTCTCCGCCTTCATGACGAACGGCAATTTTCACAATTCCCCGGACTTTACCAGGCCGCCCTGGCCGCCCGCGGTTTTAATCCGCAAGGTCTTTATCGCAACGTAACCGCGGACGGCAAGCCGATCTTGTGCGCGGCCTGCCACGCTGACGTCGCGCTGAGCATCTTGAACAGCTACAGCAATATTCCGCCCTTTACCGCGTCCATGCACGGTTTCCATGCGCACGTGGCGGATCCAACCTCCAATGCGACACTCGATAATCTTGCCAATCGTTCCGCCTGTTATCGCTGTCATCCCGGCTCGACCACGAGGTGCTTGCGCGGGGCGATGGGCGCGGCCATTGCGGCGGATGGCACCCTGGAAATGCAATGCCAGAGTTGTCATGGCAATATGAGCAACGTCGGTTCGGCCGGCCGCACCGGCTGGCTGAATGAACCGGCCTGCCAGAGCTGCCACACGGGAACGGCTACCGCCAACAACGGCCAGGTCCGCTACACGTCGGTGTTTACCGACCCGCCTACCAACAGTGTGCAACGCCTGGCTGTGGATCAGACCTTCGCGATCAACAGTCTTGGCTTGTACCGTTTTTCCGTCGGCCACGGCGGGTTGCAATGCGAAGCCTGTCACGGCTCTACCCACGCCGAATTCCCCAGTTCGCACCTCAACGACAATCTGCGAAACATCCAGATTCAGGGGCACGCGGGCATGATGATCGAATGCACGGCCTGCCACGTTACCATGCCCAATACCGCCAATGGCGGCCCGCACGGGATACATGCGCTCGGCCAGGGTTGGGTCGGTTCGCATGGGGACGCGATCAATTCCCTGCCGGGCGGGGTGACGGCCTGCGCGATCTGCCACGGGACGGATTATCGGGGAACGGTGTTGTCGCGCGCCCAGGCCGATCGCACGTTAATCGCCAAGTTTGACACGGTAACGAACACGGTCAATCTTTACCGCGGAGCGCAAGTTGGTTGTTACCTCTGCCATAATGGGCCGGGCAATGACAACCCCAACAATAGTGCTCTGCCTGCCGTGAACAATGTTTCAACCAACACGGCGAATGACAAAGCCGTGGCCATGACGTTGCCGGCCACGGGCGGTGGCCTGACGTGGCGAATCATCTCCCAGGCGGCCAACGGTTCCGTCGGGTCGAGCAACAATGTGGCGACTTATTTCCCGAATCCGGGTTACGTCGGATCGGACACGTTTACCTTCGCAGCTTACGACGGCAACAAAAACTCGAATTTGGGCACGGGCGTGGTGTCCGTGGCGCAAGGGCCATATTCCATAAGCGCCATTGGGTATGTTCCGCCTGCCTATCCGGCAAATTGGCCGGCTCCGTTTGCGGTCGTGCCCGCCGTTTCCAACAACGCCATGCCGATAACTTACGATTGGAATTATGGCGACAACGCCCCGCACGGCACGAACCAGTATGCCACCCATGTTTATTCACTTCCGGGAACGTACCTTTGGACGGTTATTGCCACCGTGTCCGGCAAGGCCTCGGTGGACGCCGGCCTGATTATGGTTGGCAATCCGATGCAGCTGAACATTACCCGGGTGGGCAGTTTCATCACCGTTTCCTGGCCCAATACCATGATTGACACCTTGCTGCGGGAAAACGGTTCGCTGGTTTCCGCTGCGCCATGGTCGTGGGTCACCAATGCACCCAATACCAACTCCACCTTGCTGGGTGTCACTTTGCCCGCGTCGGGGAACGGGTTCTTCCGCGTTGAACGGCCCTGGTGACCGAGCGGGAAGGAAATTCGGTCAACGATGCGTCCTTATGCCGCCGCCGGCTTGATTCCTGATTGCACCGCCACGCGTTTGGCGTGCTTGCGCAAGTACCACTGGTGGGCCGATTCCAGGTAGAGATAAATCACCGGCGTGATGTAGAGCGTGAGCAGTTGAGAGAAAACCAGCCCGCCAACCACGGCGAGGCCGAGCGGCTGGCGCCCGGCTCCCCCAGTGCCAAGGCCGAACGCTATGGGCAGGGTGGCCATGAGCGCAGCCATCGTGGTCATCATGATTGGACGGAACCGCAGCAAACAACCTTCCAGGATCGCGTCGCGCGGATTTTTTCCGTGCTCGCGCTGCGCGGTGATGGCGAAGTCAATCATCATAATGGCGTTTTTCTTCACGATGCCGACGAGCATGATGAGGCCAACGAAACCATAAATGTTCAAGTCCAGATGAAACAGCATGAGAGTCAACAACGCGCCAAGACCTGCCGACGGCAGGCCGGACAGAATCGTCAGCGAATGAATGAAGCTTTCATAGAGACAGCCAAGGATGATGTAAATGACCAGGATTGCCGCGATGAGCAAAAATACCAGTCCCTTGAATGACGATTGGAAGACCTTGGCCGCGCCTTGAAAGCTGCCGGTGATGGTCAGAGGCATGTGCTGGCCGTTGGCGTCAGTCAGGTCGGCTTCAATTTTTTGGACTTGATCGACGGCGGTGCTCAACGATATGCCCGGCGCGAGGTTGAACGAAATCGTAACGGCCGGAAGCTGACCGATGTGCGAGATGCTCGTCGGGCCGATGCTGCGGGTGAGATTGGCAACGGCGCTCAATGGGACCAGCTTGTTGGTGAGCGAGGATTGGACGTAAAGCCGAGCCAGGGACCCGGGGTCGAGTTGGAACCGCGGTTCGACTTCAAACAGCACCCACCACTCGGCGATGTCGGCGTAAATGGTCGAGATTTGCCGTTCGCCGAATGCGTCGTAAAGCGCGTTTTCAATCTGCTGCGACGTGACGCCGAGCGCGGCGGCCTTGTCGTGGTCAATGTCCACGTTGACCTGCGGCGCGGCGATTTGTAGATCGCTGTTCACGTCCTGAAAGCCGGGCTGTTGTTTCAATTTGTCCAGAAGAATCGGCGCCCAATAAAACAGCTCCTTCACGTCAGTGTCCTGGAGGCTGTATTGGTAAAGTCCCCGGCCCGACGGCCCGACGTTAATCAGCGCCGGGACCCGCAAATAAGCGTTCATTCCGGGGATTTGCGCCAGCTTTGGACGCAGTTCCTGGACGATTTGCGACGCGCTCAATTTCCTTTTCTCTTTCAAGCTGAAGAACAGCCGGCCGTTGTTCAACGGGCTGCCGCCGATAAAGGAAATGACGCCGCTGACGTTCGTATCGGCCTGGACGATCTTCATCGCCTCAAGCTGATGCGCGCGCATGGCCTCGAAGGAAATGTCCTGTGCCGCCTCGGTGTTGCCGATGATCCGGCCGGTGTCTTCGTCGGCAAAAAAACCCTTTGGCATGATGATAAAGAAAACCAGCGACAACACCAAAATGGCGAGCGAAACCAACACCGTGGCGACGCCATGCCGCATGACAGTTTGGAGCGTTCGCATGTAACTGTCGCGCATCGTGTCGAAAAATCGCTCGAAGAAATTATAAATTCTGCCATGCCTTTTGGATTTTTCCGAATGGACAAACCGGCTGCACATCATCGGTGTGAGCGTCAGCGAAACGAATCCCGACGCCAGCACCGCCACGACAATCGTCACCGCAAATTCATGCAGCAGGCGGCCGATCAACCCACCCATGAACAGGACCGGGATGAAAACCGCCGTAAGCGACAGCGTCATGGAAATGATGGTAAACCCGATTTCGCGGGAACCGTTCAAGGCTGCCTGCATCGGCGGCTCGCCGTTTTCCATGTGGCGCACGATGTTTTCGAGCATGACGATGGCGTCGTCCACGACGAAGCCGACGCACAACGTCAGCGCCAGCAGCGAGAGATTGTCCAGGTTGTAACCCAGGAGCGCCATCACGCCGAACGTGGCAATGAGCGACATCGGCAACGCGAGACTCGGGATGAGCGTCGCCGACAAGTTGCGCAGGAACAAAAATATCACGAGCACCACCAGACAAATGGCGGCAAACAGCGTGTCTTCAACGTCGTGGACCGACTGACGGATGTTGAAGGAACGGTCAATGGCCACGTCCAATTTCATCGCCGCCGGAATTTCCTCCCGGAATTGCGGCAGCAATTTTTTGATGTTGTCCACTACTTCCACCGTGTTCGCGCCCGGCTGGCGAAGAACCGCCAGCACGACCGCCCGCGAGCCGTTATACCAGCCGGCGACCTTGTCGTTCTGCACGCTGTCGAGCACACTGCCCAATTGCTCCAGCCGGACGGGATTGCCATTGCGATACGCGACAATGAGCGGGCGGAATTCTGCGGCGTTGTTCAATTGCCCGTTGGCTTGAACCGTGAAGGCCTGGTGTTTTCCGTAAAGAATGCCGAGCGGCTGGTTCACGTTGCCTGCTTCGACGGCCTGCTCGACCTGGTCAATTCCCAATCCATAAGCCGCGAGTTTGTTCGGGTCCACTTGAATGCGCACGGCGTATTGTTGCGAACCGAAGACGTTCACTTGCGCGACGCCATTAACCATTGAGATGCGCTGCGCCATCAAATTTTCCGCGTAATTGTCCACGTCCGAAAGCGGCAGCGCGTCGGATGACATCGCGAGGAAAATAATCGGGAAATCCGCCGGATTGACTTTTCGATACGTCGGCGGCGACGGCATGTTCGGCGGCAGTTGTCTTACGGCCTGGGCGATGGCCGACTCGACGTCTTGCGCCGCCGCGTCAATGTTCCGGTCCAGCGTGAATTGGACAGTGATGTTCACCGACCCAAGCGAACTGACCGACGACATCGAATCCACGCCGGCAATCGTGGATAATTGTTTTTCCAACGGCGTCGCGACGGCCGAGGCCATCGTCTGCGGACTGGCGCCGGGCAGACTGGCCGAGATGTTGATGGTGGGATAATCCACATTCGGCAAATCGCTCACCGGCAATTGCCGGAAGCCGATAAGGCCGGTCAGCAATATTCCCGCCATGACCAGCGTGGTCATCACCGGTCGGCGGATGAACAAGGCCGGAATGCTCATGGTACGTTGGTGGACGTGTTTGCGCTCTTGACGCTCACCGACGCGCCGGGCGAAAGCCGTAATTGCCCATCGATGACGACGGTTTCACCGGCATTCAACCCATTGGCAATGACCGTTTCACCATCATACGTGATGCCGATGGTTACCGGTCGTTCCTCGACGGTCTGGTCGGATTTCACGACGTAAATAAACTGTCCGGTTTGGCCCGTCTGCACCGCCTGTGACGGCACAACGACAACATTGGTCAATTCCGACAGCGTCAGCGTCAGGGTCACAAACTGGCCCGGCCACAATGCGCTGTCTTCATTCGGGAACGTGGCCTTGAGTTGAATCATGCCGGTCGTCGGGTCAACGCTGTTGTCAACGAACGTCAGTTCACCCTGCGGCGGCGGGACATTCATGTTATTGAAAGTCGCCGAAACCTTCAGCGGGTGCTCGCGCATCTCCTGTCGGATTTCCGGCAGGTATTGTTCCGGCACGCCGAACTGGACGTATATCGGATGAATTTGGTTGATGGTAAGCAGTGTGTCGTCGGGCGCTTTCACGACATTACCTTCGTGAAACAGGAGGCTGCCTGTCACGCCGTCGAACGGTGCGCGGATTTCGGTGAAACTCAAATTTAATTCGTCCGACTGCACGGTTGCCGCGAGCGTGTCCCGGTTGGCTTTGCTGATATCAAACTGGTCCTGTGATTCAATTTTTGCTACCAGAAGCTTTTGATCACGATTGAATTGCGCCGTGGCATTTTCCAATTGCGCCTGGTCGCGCGCCAACGCCGCCTGCATGGGACGCGGGTCAATCGTGAAAAGCAGCGCGTTCGATTCCACCTCCGAGCCTTCCTTGAAATGCACCTGCTGCAAAATGCCGCCGACCTGCGAGTGGACTGTCACCGTCGAATACGCCATCACGTGTCCGACCGGCGGCGGGTCAATCTGCACCGGCACATTGGTAGTTATGGCTTTGGCGACGAGCACCGGTGCGCTCGCCGTGCCCTTCGGTGCGCCGCCCGAACAGCCGCCGGCGAGCACGGCTGCGGCGATCGCGAGCCCCATCGGAAGAAAATGGTTTTTTTTCATGTTTCTCTGCGTTGCCGGTTTAATTCTTACGAAATCCTGTGTTGGGGTCGTTGAAAAGCCGCGGCGAATTTTTTCAGGAAAGCGGCGCGCTCCTTCTGAAACGTGGGATCGGAAACCGGCCGACCCATGATGAGCCGGGTCAATTGCGGAAACGCCGCCGGGAACATGGTCAGTGACCGCATGGCCAGCATGACGTGGCGCGGGTCGAATTTGGTGGAAATCTGGCCGCGGGCCTGCCGCTGCCGGATGCGCTTCAGTCCGCGGGCGGTGGCCGCCCGCCGGTTTTCCTCATCAATCAGCTTTCGGTCGGCTTCCTGCAACGCTTCCCATTCCAGCAAGCGGACCCAGTCCGGGTCCTTGCACGCGGCTTCAAACCAAAAGGCGAGACTTTCCGCCGGGTCACCCGACAACGTTTCGGCCCAGGCCTGCCGCTCGGTCATTTTCAGGCGCAACACTTCCCGGAACAAACCTTCCTTGTGGCCGAAATAATGGTACAGCATCCGTTTGTTGATGGCCGCGCGTTGCGCAATGGCATCCACCCGTGCGCCGGCAAATCCGTTCATGGCGAACTCCTTGAGCGCGGCGGACAGAATGCGTTCGCGCGTGCGTTCGGGATTGCGCGGCGTAACGCCCGGGGTTTTGACGGGTCTGGCCATGGGTGTATTAAGTAACCATCAAGTTACTTGGAGCGCAAGTCCATTTGTTCGTTCAAAGGGCGGGGGCCGTGACCGGGGCTTAAAGGGGGGGTCTTTCCTTGTGCCAGAGGGTGCCCCTTTCATAGGCGAGCGCGACTTTCAAGAGGGTTTCCTCCCCAAAAGGTTTGCCCAGCAATTGCAGGCCGATGGGCAGCTTCGGGCTTTTCGTAAAACCACAGGGGAGGCTGATGCCGCAAATGCCGGCGAGGTTGCACGCGAGCGTGAACACATCACTCAGATACATTTGCAGCGGGTCGTCGGATTTTTCACCGATTTTAAATGCCGCCGTCGGCGAGGTCGGCGTAACAATGACATCCACGGTTTCAAACGCCTTCAAAAAATCATTGCGGATGAGCGTGCGGACCTTTTGGGCGCGCAAATAATACGCGTCGTAGTAACCGCTGCTCAGAACATAGGTGCCGAGAATAATACGACGCTTGACCTCGGCGCCGAAGCCCGCGCCGCGGGTCCGACCGTAAAGCTCAATCGGGTCGCCACCCTCCACGCGGGCACCGTACCGAACGCCGTCGAATCGCGCCAGATTTGCCGACGCTTCGGCGGGCGCGATGATGTAGTATGTGGCGGCTGCGTAATCCGTATGCGGCAGAGAAATTTCCACAATCTCCGCGCCGAGCGACTGCAATTGTTTTACTGCCGCGTCCACGGCCGCTTTCACTTCGGGATCAAGCCCGCCAATCATGTATTCCTTCGGCAGACCGAGCTTGAGTCCTTTGATGGTTGGCCCGTCCGGCAAGGACCCGGTCAGCGCGGCAGCATAGTCGGGTACCGGCTGGGGCACGCTGGTGGAATCACGGGGATCGTGTCCACCAATCACACCCAGCATCGTCGCCGCGTCGCGCACGTCCTTGGTGAACGGGCCGATTTGGTCGAGGGAACTGGCGAAGGCGACCAGGCCATAACGCGAAACGCGTCCATAGGTGGGTTTCAGACCGACACAGCCGCACAACGCCGCCGGCTGGCGGATGGAGCCGCCCGTGTCCGAGCCGAGCGCGGCAACGACTTCGTCCGCCGCGACCGCTGCCGCCGAGCCGCCGGACGAGCCGCCGGGAATGCGCGTGGTGTCCCATGGATTGCGCGTGACACCGAACGCGGAGTTTTCCGTCGAGCTGCCCATGGCAAACTCATCCATGTTCAACCGGCCAAAAACGATGGCGCCCGCCGCTTTTAATTTTTCCACGACCGTGGCGTCATAGGGCGAAATAAACCGGCCCAGGATTTTCGAGCCACAATTGAGTGGTTGATTCTTGACAGCCAGCACGTCCTTGACTGCCACCGGCACGCCCAGCAGCGGTCGGCGGGTGCCGCCCCCCTGGGAAAGTAATTTATCCGCCGCGTCCGCCTGCGCGAGTGCGTCGGCGTCGTCGTGGCTGATGAAGGCGTGAATTTTTTCATCCACGCGGGCAATCCGGTCGAGGCACGACTGCATCACCTCACGCGAAGAGATTTCGCGTTTGGCGAGCCGGGCGGCGAGTTCGGAAATGGTAAGCTGGTTTAACATGGAAACTGAACCACGGATAGACACAGATAAACACGGATATCTTGGCTTGTCTCTAATCTGTGTTCATCCGTGTTCATCCGTGGTTGAATGTTATTCGACGATCTTCGGCACGATGAAGAGGCCGTTGGCCTGGGCGGGCGCGTTGCGCAGGGCATCGTCGTGCGGGAGTGACGGGCGAATTTCGTCCGGGCGCGTGACATTGACCATCGGTACGGCGTGCGCGGTCGGCTCGACATCAGAGACGTCGAGCTCATTCAATTTTTCGATATAGCCGAGAATGTTACCGAGTTGGGCGCCGAGCTTTTTTTCCTCATCGGGGGTAAGCTGTAATCGCGCCAGGTGCGCCACGTATTTGATGTCAATATCGGCGGAAGCCATGGGGACAGGCTAAAGTTCATGGTTCAAAGTTCAAAGTCTAAAGTTGAAACCGGTTTAATTAACCGGGTTTGATCCAATATCGCTGCGTGATGCCTGCCCCATCTTTGCGGGGAACTTCGGAGTCAAGTCTGCCGCCGCTGCTTTGAATCACTCGCGCCGATGCCACATTTGCCTGGTCGCACGTCAACCAGACCCTGGTAAGACCCAGCGCCTGGGCGCGTTCCAGCAGGAGTTTGAGCATTATTTTGCCGTATCCCTTGTTCCGCTGTGTCGGGCGAACGCTATACCCGATATGCCCGCCTTCGTAGGCGAGTGCTGCATTTAGAGTATGCCTGAAATGGGCAACGCCGACCAGGGTTTGGTGCTCATCCACCAGCCAAAAGCATGAAGCCGGCACGTATCCTTCCGGCAAATCTACTCCGGCCGCATCCTGACGAAGACGACAAATCAAGGACGCAAAATCGCGCGCGTCCCGCTCTAAAATGGCGGGAATCAACGGCTCCTTCCGTTCGAGAAATTCGTGGATGAAAGAGCGATAAGTCGCCGCCAGGGTTTCGCAAGGTTCAATGAGTTCCACTTTGGCAGAACACGACCAGCGCTTCACTCCTCATCAAACTTCCGTTGGACGAGAGCTTCGAGTTCGGTGATGGCCTGGTGCGCGTCGTCACCCCGGACATGGAGGGTCAATTTGCTGCCGGGGCCGGCGGCGAGCATCATCAAACCCATGATGCTCTTGCCGTTGATTTTTTCGCCGTCTTTCTCGACGAGAATTTCCGAGGCAAACCGGTTGGCGGTCTTCACGAACACCGCCGCCGGCCGGGCATGAATACCCAGCTTATTGGCGATGGTGAGTTCCTTGGTGAGGAACTGCCCATCCGGCGTTTTCTTCGCGCTCATCGGTTTGCTCATGTTACACTAGGCGAAATGAATTTAATTTCCAGCTATTTTTGTGCTGGCGGCGGCATTATCTGGCCCGGCACCATATGGGCGATCAACCGCTGGTTCAGGTCTTCGGCGGCGTTGTAGCCGGACATTTTTAGTTTGGTCTGAAAGGCGGCGACTTCAATGAGCCGTGCCAAATCCCGCCCCGGTCGCACGGGAATCACGATGTGCGGAATATCCACGCCGAGCACTTTGACGAATTCCTGTTCCATGCCGACCCGGTCCACCTCGTCCACGTCCTGCCAGGTTTTGAGGGTGATGACCAGGTCGAGGTTCTTTTCCTTGCGAACGCTTTTGACGCCGAACATGGCGGCAACATTGATGATGCCGATGCCGCGAATTTCCATGTGGTCGCGCGTCAATTCGGCGCTGGTGCACATCACCTGGCGGCCGTCCAACAGCGTTACTTTCGTCACGTCGTCGGCCACCAGACTGTACCCGCGTTCAATGAGGGCCAGGACCGCCTCGCTTTTGCCAATGCCGCTTTCACCGCGGATGAGCACACCCACACCCAGAATGTCCACCGTGCTGCCCATTTCCGTGCCGCGCGGCGCGAACATCATTTCGAGCGCGAAGGTCGCGAAGTTGATGAACCGCATCGTGACGAGCGCCGTATGAAAAATCGGCACGCCCACCTGGTCCGCCGCCGTCAGCAGTTCGTTGTCGGGCCGGAGACTGCGGCTGAACACGATTCCCGGAATCCGGTAGTTGAACAGGTCCGTATAGCGGGCCTCGCGTTCCGCACGGGGGAGCGATCGCAAATAGAACGTTTCGGCGTTGCCCAGCACCTGGATGCGTTTGTAGGCGAAGTACCGCGTAAACCCGCTCAATGCCAGGCCGGGTCGGTTGACCGTCGGCTCGCGGATGATGCGTTTGAGTCCGTTTTTGCCGGACAGCAAACGTAATTGCAACGCGTCGGCGTGCTCCCGGTAAAACCGTTCAACCGTGACGGGTTCGTGCGCCATATTTATAATCGAGCAAATTTACGATTACGATTAAGGTCAAAAAAACCGGAGGGCATTTCCTGCCTTTTCCTGCTCTGTTTCTTAATCGTAATCTTAATCCTGTTTTACAAGTTAAATTCCGGTCCCAGATAAATCTCCCGCGCCTTCGGGTCATTCGTCAAAAATTCCGAACTCCCCTCCACCAGCACTTGACCTTTGTGAATGATGTAGCCGCGGTCGATCAATTTCAAGGTTTCCCGCACATTGTGGTCAGTGATCAAAATGCCCAGCCCGCGTTCCTTGAGGCGGCGCACGATTTTCTGGACTTCATAAACCGCTATCGGATCAATGCCGCTGAACGGTTCGTCCAGCAACATCAGCCTGGGGCTGGTCACCAGGGCGCGGGTGATTTCCAGCCGCCGCTTCTCTCCGCCACTGATCTGGTACGCCCGGCTCCGGGCCACCGGTGTCAAATCCAGCTCCTGCAACAGGTACTTCAACCTGACCGCCCGCTCCTCGCCTGACATCTTGCACGTCTCCAGAATCGCCAGGATGTTTTGCTCGACGGTCAGCTTCCGGAACACCGACGGTTCCTGGGTGAGATAGCCGATGCCCAGCCGGGCGCGCTTGTGCATGGGCAGCCGCGTGATGTTGCGCGCCTGAAATTTAACCACGCCTGCATCCGGTTTTACGACGCCCACGACCATGTTGAAGGTCGTGGTCTTGCCCGCGCCGTTCGGACCGAGCAACCCGACGATTTCACCCGCCTTTACGTTCACCGAGACACCGTCAACCACCCGCCGGCCATGATATTCCTTCATCAGCTTTTCCGTGGCGAGCAGCAGGCCGTTCGGCGATGTCGCGGTCGTTTCCATTCAGACTCAGAAATGTTTGGGCGGGGAATTGGGTTTGTGAACGGGGTCCGGTTTCCCCGGCGGCAAATTCGTGTCCGTTGCCGACGGGCTGGCAGCCACCGGCGGCAAATTGGTTTCCACCAGCGGCGCATTGGTGCCAATGGCCACGCCATTGATCGCTTGATGAAAAATCATTTTGGGATTGGATGGCACGCTCAAACGCTCGTGCGCGCGGTCCCAGACAATCGAATCACCCGTGAGCCAGCCCTGGGTGGTTTCCAGGCGCGCATTGCCCGTCAAGGTGACCGTTTCGTTGGTCACTCCGTTGTCCACGCTGAAAACGTAAACGGCCTTTTCACCGGTGGCGTGCATGGTCTGGCCCTTGTCATCGGTCGCGTCAATCACGACGTTGGTTTCGGCGACGATGTTGGTCACGCGCCCGCCGGTTTGCGGCAGGTCGGCCGCGAGCCATTCGCAACGCATCTTCATGTTCGGTGAATCCACCCGCACGTGCTCATGGTAAAGCACTCTGCGCCCGGCCAGGTCGAAATCCGCGGGGCCCTCCGCTTCAATCAGCGTCTCCGGGTGCGGTGGCGATTTGGGAGGCGTGGGCGCGTTCGTGGTTACCAGCGCCAGGATTTCGTCAACCGCATTCGTATTGGTGTTCATCTGCGCGCGCAACGGCCCGGCGCCAACGAGGGCCAGCAATGCAATATAAAAAACGTTTTTCACGGTTTAATCCATTCTTTCCGGCCCGAATTGCAGCACGGTGGATACCCGGTTGGAGATGGTGAGGAAGGAATCGCTTTGCCGCCACAAAAAACCTTCACCTTCGACGCGGATTTTCCCTTCCTGGTATTGCACCTGCAACCGGCCGGCGGAACTCGCGGTCCCGCTCAACTGATTGTAAATGCACTCCGGCGCATTGACGATGATTTCCGACTTTCCGTCCGGCCCGAACGTTTCGAGTTTGAGCTCTTTGATGGCGAGCAATCCCCCCGCCAGCGGCTGTGCTTCCGCGCCGGACAACCGCGACTTCATCTGCTGCTGGTTTGGTGCCGGGTAATATTCCACCGACGTAAAATCGCTGGCGTGGCCCACGACATTCGACTGCGCGCGCCCGGCCATCGCAGTGAAAATCAAAATCACGCCGGTCAGCCACAGCCAGGTGACACGTGATCCATGACGCGTGACACGAATTTTCATGCGCCGCACAAAGGATTTTTTCTCGTCACTTGTCACGCGTCACCTGTCACTTTTGATAGTCATGTGCTGTAGTGGGCGACAATCGCATCCCATTTTCTTTGCGCCTGCAAAATCATTTCCGCCGTTTCGCGGACCGCGCCGTGGCCGCCCGCCGCGCGCGTGACGTAATGTGCCGCGGCCTTCACCGCCGGCCGCGCATCGGCCACCGCCACGGCCAGGCCTGCCTGCCTTAACGGCCCCAGATCGACGACGTCGTCGCCGACGAAACAAACGGAGTTCCAATCCAGCCTGGTCCGGCGCAACAGTTTTTCCACCGCGCCGGTTTTGCTCAGGCGGTCACCTTGCTGCACGAGAAAATCAATTCCCAGTTCAGCCGCACGCGCTTCTGTTACCGGCGACGGGCGGGCCGAGACCCAGCCGACCTTGAGGCCGGCCCGGCGCAAAAAAATCAGGCCCAGGCCGTCGCGGATATGGAACCGCTTGATTTCCTGCGCGCCGCCGAGGTAAACCGAGCCGTCGGTCAGCACCCCGTCCACGTCGCAAAGGAACAATTTTACCCGTTTGAGTCGGGTGACAAGTGACACGTGACGGGTGACAGGATTTGTCGCGCGTCGCGCGGTCGCTGTTTTCTTGTCACGTGTCACACGTCACCTGTCACTTTGATACCGCTTTAAAAATTTTCAGCAACCCGCGCAGCAACGCGGGCATCTCCGCCAGCGGAATCATGTTCGGCCCGTCGCTCAACGCGCGGTCCGGGTTCGGGTGGGTTTCGACGAACAGCCCATTCGCGCCGGCGGCCAGTGAGGCGCGGGCCAGCACCGGCGCAAATTCGCGCTGGCCGGATGATTTGTCACCGCCGCCGCCGGGCAACTGCACCGAATGCGTCGCATCAAAAACCACTGGGCAGCCAAAACGCTTCATGATGGGAATCGAGCGCATATCGGCCACGAGATTGTTGTAGCCGAAGGTCGTGCCGCGCTCGGTGAGCAGGATTTTTTCCGCACCGGCCCGGCGGGCCTTCTTCACGACCTGGCCCATTTCCGCCGGCGACAGGAACTGACCTTTTTTCAAGTTCACGATCTGGCCGGTCAAGGCGGCGGCTTCAATCAAATCCGTCTGACGGCAGAGAAACGCGGGAATTTGAAGAATATCCACAACCTCACCAACAACCGTGGCCTGGGCTTCGGTGTGGATGTCGGTCAATACCGGCACCCCGACCCGGGTACGGACTTTGCCCAGGATTTCCAAGCCGGCCTCCATGCCCATGCCGCGAAACGATTTGGCCGAGGTGCGGTTGGCCTTATCAAAGCTGGCCTTGAAGACATAGAAAATGCCGAGGGCGGCGCAGGTTTTCTTGAGTGCGGCAGCGACCTGCAGGCACAGCTTCTCGTTTTCAATCACGCACGGCCCGGCAATCAGAAACAGTTGGCGTGGCGTATTGAGGCTTTTCCAGATGGCAGCATCGTTGAGCACCCGGAAGGTTTAGCAGTGAAACGCGGGAAAGTAAATGGCACAGGACAACCTGACACCAACCATAGAATCATCCCTTGCAGCCTTTCCTCATATTAGGCCTAGTTTGGTGGTCCATGAATTGTCGGATTGTAATAGAATGTCCAATACTTCCACCGCTGGTCAATCACCCGATCTACGCCATTCGATTCAATGACAAAATGGAACGACCAAACGCCGTTCGACCAGCGCCGAATACGTGAACCATCAGAACCGCATGGATAAACGTCGGCTCTCAATGCCTCGAACTTCTGCTCGATGTCGAATTGATGCGGCTCAACCTGAATGGTGTATCGCTTGCCACTCGGGTCTGCAATCTGCGACTGCTCGGCGACAATCTTCTCGCGCTTCATGTCCATCCCAACCAAAACATAGCGGTCATCACACAACAGCAAAGATGGATCAACAGGCCCACTGACTTGGGACTCCTGCCTGAGCGGAATACATCCAGCGACAAAAACCATCAGCGCGAAAAGAATAAACGGCGGCTTCATAGGCCTAACAGATAATAGGCGGCTTGTTTGCAGCCTATCCTTGGCTAAGATCAGCCTGTTCTGTTTTATGAAAAATGACACTATCGCCACCTGGGCCATTTGTCCACAGCGATTCAGGCCATAAACTCGCGGTGAGATTGCCAATCCGGAAAGAAATCTCCACAAAACAAACGTAGCGGCTTTCGGCAGAAAGCCGCACTCATCAATCTTCTGGAGTTTGCGGCGCTCTGCCGGGACGCCGTTCGATCGATTGAGGACTTCGGCCGGGCTCTCTGAAGAGTTGAATCTCATCCGCCATTTTCTATCTACAGGATTCGTGAAAACTATTACACGCGTATATCTTAAATCGCCAATCTCAGATGACTGTCCCGTGCGGGATGACAGCGTTTTTGGGGATGATGACGATGCCGTCGCGGATGTAGTACAGCTCGTGATCCAGTTTGTCGGCCTTGCCGGCGGGCGAGATGGTCACGTTGTTGCCGATGCGCGCGTTTTTATCAATGATGGCGTTCTCGATCTTGCAGTTCGCGCCGATGCCCATGCGCGGTTTGCCTTCGCACTCGTGCACGAGCACGGATTCCTGGGATTCGTAGAAGTCACTGCCGAGGATGACGACGCGGTTCAGGTCGGTGCCGCTGCCGACGACGGTGCGCAGGCCGACGATGCTGCTGGTAATGCGCGCCTGGTTGATGATGCAACCATCGGAAATCACCGCGTGGTCAATCTGCGCGCCGTTGATTTTGGAGCCTGGCAAATAACGCGGGCGGCTGAAAATCGGCGAGCCCATGTCGAAAAAATTAAAGCGCGGCAGTTCGGAAACGAGGTCGAGGTTGGCTTCAAAAAACGAGCGGATGGTGCCGATGTCCTCCCAGTAACCCTGAAAGATATAGGAGAAGACCCGGCGCGTGTTGATGGCGTGCGGAATGATGTGTTTGCCGAAGTCGGGCAGGGGATTGTCCAGCAATTCGCGGACGAGCTGGCGGTTGAAAATGTAGATGCCCATCGAGGCGAGAAACAGCTCGCGTTCCCCTTCGATGCCGAGTTTGGGATACCATTCGGGCGGCAGCCGCAGGGTGTCCTGCACCGCGGGATCGTTCGGCTTTTCCACGAACCGCGTGATGCGGCGGTCTTCGCCGATTTGCATGATGCCGAGCCACTGTGCGTCGTTGCGGTTGACCGGAATCGTGGCCACGGTGATGTCCGCGCCGGTTGCGGCGTGCTGGTCCACGACCTTGCGAAAGTCCATCCGGTACAACTGATCACCGCTCAGAATCAGGAGGTAATCGAAATCGTGATTGAGAAAGTGAATCAAATTTTTGCGGACAGCGTCGGCGGTGCCCTGATACCACGAGGTGTTGGTGAACGTCGGATGCGCGGCGAGGATTTCCACGAAGCCGCTCGAAAAATAGTCGAATTTATACGTTCCGGAAATATGGCTGTGCAGCGAGGTGGAATTGAATTGTGTTAAAATATAGATCCGCCGGAACCCGGAGTTGATGCAGTTGGAAATCGGGACGTCCACCAGCCGGTATTTGCCGGCCAGCGGCACGGCCGGTTTCGCGCGCTCCTTGGTGAGGGGGAACAGCCGCGTGCCTTGACCGCCCCCCATGATGACGGAGAGGACGTTGCTGACATTGATTGACTGGCGGCCGCTGTGCAACATAAACCGGATTGCCCCGGCAATATATTGCCAGCCGCCGCTGCAGGGCAAGCAGTGGATGCCGGATTATTTTACGCCGGGCAGTTTTGGGCAACACGCCCTTGACACTACCACCATCCCCGCCGGGCAAAATCGTAGCGCGGGCGTCCTCGCCGGCGAGTTCGCGCGGCGTCACGCCGCCCGAATCAAGCCCAACCTTGAATTTGTGCAGCGGGACGCTGCGGTGGTAGTGCGAAGTTACGCTCTTTTACGGCATAGTCTGCCGGTCGCGCACGATGTAGGGCGCGAATTCGTCGTGATGACGCGGCGGGATGCGCGCCTTGAACCAGGCCGCCGGGCCGCGATAACTGCGCGAGATGATCTGGCCGACCGCGTGCAACCGGGCAATCACCGCCGCCTGTTCGTGCGGCACACGCAGCTCCAGAAACTCACGTTTGGGCCGCAATTGCGTTCCGATCTCCGCGAGCAAGGTCTCAATCCCTTCGCCCGTCGCCGCCGAAATGGCCACCGCCTGCGGATGCTTTTCCTGCAAGCGGTTTAAAACGCCGAAATTTGCAATTTTGGTGGGGCGAGCGTCCTCGCGAGCCGCCGTCGTTACACTTTGACGCGCCAAGGCCGGCTCGTCAGTAGCCTCGCCCAACCCAAGTTGGTCCATTTTGTTGAAAACCATGATGGTCGGCTTTTCACCGGCGCCGATTTCCGCCAGCACGGCGTTCACGGCTTGAATTTGTTCCTCGGCCTGTGGATGGCTGAGGTCCACGACGTGCAACAACAAATCCGCCTGCACGACCTCTTCCAGGGTGGCCTTGAACGCCTCGACCAGACCGTGCGGCAGTTTGCGGATGAGCCCGACCGTGTCGGTCAGCAAAACATTCTGGTTCGTCGGCAGCCGCAGCCGGCGCGTGGTCGGGTCAAGCGTGGCGAACAGGATGTCTTTTACCAAAACGCCCGCGCCGGTGAGCGCGTTCAGCAGGGTGGATTTGCCGGCATTGGTATAGCCGACGATGGAGGCCAGCGGCCAGTGGCTGCGCTGGCGGCCGGCGCGCTGCGTCGCGCGCTGGCGGCGGACGAGTTCGAGGTCATGGCTGAGTTTGTCAATCCGCTCCTGCACCTTGCGGCGGTCGGCTTCGAGTTGCGACTCGCCTTCGCCGCCGCGCATCCCGATGCCGCCCGCCTGCCGCGACAAGTGGCCCCAGAACCGCGTCAGCCGCGGGAGCAGATGCTG
>JANWKE010000009.1 GCA_025451535.1 Verrucomicrobiia bacterium | reverse complement strand
TGTTGCGCTCGATGATTTTGAGAAAACGCTCCACGACTTCGGGATTGTTGCGCGCGCCGTCCAGCAGCGTTTCGACGTAGCCTTTGATCAGCGAGAGCGGCGTGCGCAATTCGTGGCTGACGTTGGCCACGAACTCCTCGCGGGTGCGTTCGAGTTGCTTGAGCCGGGTCAGGTCGTGAAAAACGAGGATCGTGCCCTCACGCTCGCCGGCGGAATTGAAAATGGCGGCGGCGTTGACCTGCAACCAGCGTTCGCTCAGTTCCGGCAGTTTCAGTTCGTAGTCGAAAACCTGGCCGTCCTTCTCGACCCGTTCGACGAGGGCGGCGAGCTCATGCACCCGCAACGCTTCCATGATGGTTTTGCCACGCAGTTCGGTTTTCAGGCCAAAAAGATTTTTGAAGGCGCGGTTGGCGAGATAAATCCGGCGGTTGCGGTCGAGGAGCAGCAGGCCTTCCAACATGCTGTTGAACAGGACTTGTTGTTGCGCCTTGGCGTCAACCGCCGTCTGCTTTTCCCGCCGTTGAAAACCCTCCATATCGGCCTGCAGTTGCTGTTGTTGCTGCCGGAACCGCTGTCGCCACCAGAAATGAATGCCGACGGCCACCGCCACGGCCAGAATGGTCAGGAGCGGCCACATAGCGGAAAGGCTGAAGTCTGAAGGCGGAAGGCTGAAATCAGTTTCGTACGGAAGAAAAGCACGAACCGGGTTTCTTCAGTCTTTATTCTGCATTCGGCCTTCACTCCACAAACCGATAGCCGACCCCGCGCACGGTGTCCAGATGCTTTGCGGCCAGGCCGAGCTTCTCGCGGAGCCGGCGCATGTGGGTGTCCACGGTGCGCGTATCTATGAGGCTGTCGTATTCCCAGACGTCGCGCAGCAGATGATCGCGCGATTGCACCCGTCCGGCGCGCTGGGCGAGGACGACCAGCAGTTTGAATTCGGTGGCCGTCAGTTCGATAGGTTTGCCCTTCCAACTGGCCACGTGCCGCGGCAGGTCAATCAACAAATCACCGAAACGCATCTGGTCGTTCGGCTTTTCACCGTTCTGCCCGCGCGACAGGATTTTTTTGATGCGCAGCAACAGTTCGCGCGGGCTGAAGGGCTTGGTCAGGTAATCGTCGGCGCCGAGTTCGAGGCCGAGCACGCGGTCGATTTCCGCCGCCTTGGCCGTCAGCATAATGACGGGTACACGCGCCGTGACCGGTTCCAGCCGCAACGTCTTGCAGATCTCGAAACCGTCCATTTCCGGGAGCATCACGTCAAGCACGATGAGGTCCGGCGGTTGCGAGCGTGCCTTTTTCAGCGCCTCCGCGCCGTCCACGGCCGTACTCACCGCGTATCCGGCTTGCTTGAGGTTGAATTCCACAAGCTCGACGGCTTCCGGTTCGTCGTCCACCACTAGAATTTTAGGCTTCACCTTTGCTTTCACATCATGCCTTAAAGCGCCTCCGTCGCACAATTTCAAATCGGTGACAACCATGTGACGATTGGGTGACAATTTTATTTATGATCGATGATTGATGATTTATGATTTGCACGATTCGTTCGCAACTGGGAAATCGTCAATCGAAAATCATAAATCGTAAATAACAGCATGTCAGTTCCGGTCGTCAATATTACCCAAATGCGCGAGTGGGAAAAGGCCACCTGGGCCACCGGCCAGACCGAGGCCGAAGTCATCCGCCGCGTCGGTGGAAAGATTGCTGAACTCGCATCGCGCCGGACCCGGCCGGGCGACACGATTCTCATTCTCGCCGGCAAGGGCCATAACGGTGACGACGCCCGGGCCGCCCGCGAACAGCTGCACGACCGGCGTGTTGAAACGCTTGACATCAGCGTGCCGGAAAGCGATCTGCCAAAAGTAGAAGCCGCCTTGCGCTCCCGACCCACGCTCATTATTGACGGCTTGTTCGGTATCGGCTTGAGCCGCCCGCTCGATGACGGCTGGAAAAAATTTATCACGGCGGTCAATCAGTCCAAAATTCCGGTTCTCGCGGTGGACGTGCCGTCCGGTTTGAACGCGGACACCGGCCAGCCACTGGGAGCTGCCATTGAGGCGGCGATGACGTTGACGGTGGGCGCTCCCAAAATCGGAATGCTCCAGCAAAGTGCGTGGCCGTTTGTTGGCCGGCTGGAAGTGGCTGAAGACGTCGGTTTGATTTCCTGTCCGCATCGGGGCGAACTGAACTGGACGTTGACCGGTGATTTTGCCGGTTTTCCACCGCGCCGTGCCATTGCCGGCCACAAAGGTTCGTACGGGCATCTGGCGATTATCGCGGGCAGTTTCGGCTTTCACGGCGCAGCAGTTTTGGCCGCGCGGGCTGCGCAACATGCCCAGCCCGGGCTCATCACACTGTTCACGCAGGAAGCCGTCTATCGCCCCGTGGCGGAGCAATTGCAGGCCGTGATGGTCAACGTTTGGAGAACGGAAACAAAATTGCCGGAATCAACCAGTGCCATTTTGATCGGGCCGGGGTTGGCCGCGCCGGAAATGAGCGAGGCGATGAAAACGCCGACCCGGAAATTATGGCGCGACTCGGAACTACCGGTGATTGTGGACGCCAGCGCGCTCGTTTGGCTTGAGCCAAACGCCGTACCGAAGAACACCGTTCGCGTCATTACACCGCATCCCGGCGAGGCCGCGCAGCTGCTGGGAACGACTTCTAACGAGGTGCAGGCAGACCGTCCGAAAGCGTTGAAGGAAATTTCAAAGCGCTTGGGTAATTGCTGGGTCGTATTGAAAGGACATCAAACGCTGGTGGGCCGCAGCACGGGCGATATCTTTGTGAATTCATCCGGCAATCCGCATCTGGCCCAGGGCGGCAGCGGCGACGTGCTGGCGGGTTTCATTGCGGGACTGCTCGCGCAATCAGTGTTGCAAGCCGATGTCGGCAAAACCCTCCGGTTTGCCGTCTGGCAGCACGGTGCCGCCGCGGATGCGTTGCAAGCTGTGCGGGCGAATTGGGTGGTGGAAGATCTGGTCGCTGAATTGGGCAAGGCAGGCTGAAAATTCAACGACTCTTCAATTCAGCCGCTTTGCGCCGTGGCAAACTTTTGCGCCGTTTCCTTCACCTTCCGCAAGTCCAGCTTGCCTGTGCCGAGCAATGGGAAATTGTCCACATGAAAGAACTGGTCGGCGCGCGGTTTCCAGAGATTCGGCAGGTCGCATTGCGCCAGCTTTTCCAAGCAAGGCGCCAGTGTTTCGTCGGTCAGTTTGTGCAGCACCACCAGGCGTTCGCCCTTCTTTTCATCCGGTACGCCGGCGACGACAAACGTCTGCTCGGTCGCGCCGGCCAGTTCGTGCAATTTTTCCTCCACCTTGATGTGCGGCACCATTTCACCGCCAATTTTGCTGAAGCGGCTCAGGCGGTCGGTGATTTGCAGGAAACCATCTTCGTCAATCGCCGCAATGTCGCCGGTGGCGTACCAGCCATCGCGCAGTACCTCGGCCGTCTTCTCCGGTTTGCCGAGGTAACCCAACATCACGTTCGGGCCGCTCACGAGCATCAAGCCGGCCTGGCCGGGTGGCAGATGTTCACCGTTCCACGGGTTTTCCGGACTGACGATGCACACGCCCACGCCCGGCAGCGGATGGCCGATTTTTCCCCGCTTGGCGCCGATTTGCCGGAAACCCGCCGAGCGGAAGTCGTGCGTGTTCACCGCGACGGCCGGCGCGCATTCAGTGCAGCCGTAGCCTTCGAGCGGGCGGAGGCCGAACTGCTCTTCGAACGCCAACGCGAGCCGGTCCGGCAATTTTTCCGCGGCGGTCACCGCGACCCGCAAGCTGCCGAAATCCTCCGCCGGACAGCCGCGCAGGTAAAGTTGCAGGAACGTCGGCGTAGCCAGCAGGAAGGTGAGCCGGTAATCGCGCACCAGCGGACCGATGGCTTTCGCGTCGAGCGGATTTGGGTGATACACCACGCCCACGCCCAGCATGGCCGGCAGGCAGAGCGTGCCGGTGAAGCCAAATGAATGGAAGAACGGCAGGATGCCAAGGAACCCGTCCCCGTGATTCAGTCCGAAAACCTGTTCGAGCTGTTCGACGTTCGAGCCGACGTTGTAGTGGCTCAGCATCACACCCTTCGGGTCGCCGGTACTGCCACTGGAGAAAATCACGGTGGCCAGATCGTCCAGTCGGGTTTTTCGCTCCGCACCCAGGAGTTGCTGTAACCAGCGGTCCGGCACGAACCAGGCGATAAGAAAGGCGATGAGCTTCTCGCCTAATTTCGGAGGGCGGAGCTCTGCGACGCCTTGTTCCTTTGATTGATGGGGGCTTGCGGAGCTCGCCCCTCCGACTACCTCCTCCAACAGCACGGTTTCGCATGGCAGTTTCAGCTTGAACCGGTCGAGAAACGCCTTTGCCGTAACGACGGTTTTAAGGTCGCACTGTCGGATACAGGAGGCGAGTGATTCCTCCGACAGCGTGTAATTCAGATTCACCGGCACCTTGCCGAGCAGCAGCGCGGCATAATTGACGAGGGCGCCGGGCACCGACGGCGGCAGCAACACACCGACCATTTGCTGATTCAACCAGATTTTTCGCAATCGCCGCGCGAGAAAGACGGACCGCACCAGCGCTGAGCCGAAGCTGACCCGGACGTTCTGCATGTCCGCCATAGCGAAGCGGAAGGGATGGTTGCGCGCGCTGTTGACAAAGGCGATGGGCAAGGGACGCATTCGCTTTTTGCGGGCCTGCCAGGCTTCGACAAGCAGTTCCTGCACCGTGGAGCGCACCTGGAAAGGTGTGGCCGTGGGCGGTAACGGTTTGCCATAGTTAATGGTGATGGGGTAGGGAAAGCGCCGCGGCAGTTTCCACAGGAACCGGCCCTTATGAAAACTGAAGATGCTACCCCAGACACCGTCCATGGCCACCGGAATAATCGGCGCGTCCACACCCTTCATGATGCGCTCGAATCCGCGCCGGAACGGCAGCAGATGGCCGATGCGCGTGATTTGCCCCTCGGCAAATATACAAACCACGTCGCCGGCGCGGATGGCGTCGCTGGCGGTTTGGAGCGACTTGAGCATTTCGCGCGGGCGTTGTTCGGACGAAATTGGAATGATGCCGAGGATTCTGGCGAACGGCTTGACGTACGGCAGTTCGTAGATGCCCTTGAACATCATGAACCGCACCTGCCGGTCGGTGGACGCCAGCAGCAGCACCGCGTCCACAAATGACACGTGGTTGCAGACAAAGAGGGCACCGCCTTTTTCGGGAATATGGTCGCGCCCGAGGACGCGGATGCGGTAAAGCGAATGGGTGGCGCACCACAGCAGAAACCGGAGCAACGAATCGGGCAGCAGCCAAATCAGGTAAATGGTGCTGGCGAAGGTCGCCCCGGCGATGAGCAGGAAAATCGTCGGAGGTGACAGTTTCAGCGTGACCGTCAGCAGATAGAAAACACCTGCGGCGAGGAGAATTCCGACCCAGGACAGCAGGCTCGCTGCCGCCAACACACCGCCTTTTTGCTCACGGGCGGGCCGATGTTGCAGCAAGGCGGAGATGGGCACGATATAAAACCCGGCGAACAGCGCCAGCACCGCCAAATCCAGTGCCACGATGCCGAACGACTGGCCGGGCCGGGCCAGCAACGCACTGCCGATGGTCAACCCCATGGCGCCGAGCGGAATCAGACCGTACTCGATTTTGCCCCCGGACAAATAGCCCGCTGCGAAACTGCCCAATCCAATGCCGATGAGCGTGGCGTCCTGCAAATAACTGCTCCAGGCCGGGTCGCTGAGATGCAGCGTATCCGTCGTGTAAATGAGGATGAGAAGCCGGATCAACGCTGCGATGGCAAAGAAGTATGTATTGCCCAGCAACGCCAGCCACAATGCCCGGTCACGTCGGATGAGGCGGATTTGCTGCCACAAATCGACGACGAAGTTCGCCTGAAACCGGCGAGCCGGGTCGGCGGCGGGCACCCGGCTGATGCCAAAACTTGTACCCAGTCCGATCATCGCCAGCATGATTAAAAGGACGCCCGACCACGCCGGTTGCGCGGAAAACGCTTTGCACAGCCAGCCGCCCACGACCGTGCCTCCGACAATGGCTACAAACGTCCCCAGCTCCAGCACGCCGTTGCCCCAGGATAATTTCTTTTCCGGCAGCAACTCGGGCAGCAATCCGTATTTCGACGGGCTGAAGATGGCGCTATGGACGCCCATCAGGAACACGCATGAAATCGTCAGGTAAAGACGGTTCGTCGCCAGCCCCGTCAAGGCCAGCAGCATCACAAAAATCTCGAAACATTTCACCCCGATGGTCACGGTGCGCTTGCTGAACCGGTTGGCAAGAAATCCGCCGGTCATCGAAAACACGATAAATGGCAAGGCGAATACCGCGCTGACGACGGTGATCAGTCGGTCGCGTGTCGCCTCGGGCAGACCCAGACCCACGACGATGAAGGTGGCCAGCCATTGCAGCGTATTGTCACTGAAGGCACCCTGGAACTGGGTAACGATAAGTGCCCAGAAACCACGGGTGGAATTCGGGGTCCGGCGTCCGGGGTCTGGCATCTGGCTTTCAGTCACGAGGTCAGACTATCTCTTTGTATGCCAGACTGGGAATTGAAAAACATGTGCCGGACATTGTCTGAAGCAATGGACCGTGCGGCCAATTGAGACCGCGGCACCGCCGAAAATTCCTTGAACTTTCTTCGCGGGCGGGCATGATCGGGTAAGACGCGCGTCCATCACTAAAAAACTCCGGCGGCACATGGCATTTCATTTCAAAAAGAAGGAATCGCCGACCAGGGCGGTGCGGCGCTTGAGCCGCGAGCGGATCGGAAAGGCGCTGGATTACTTGAAGAAGTGTGACCGGCTGGAAGCCATTCACAGCGTGCGCAAGGAGATCAAAAAAGTGCGCGCGACCCTGGGGTTGGTCCGGAGAAAAATGGGTGCGAACGCCTATCGCAAGTGCGTGAAGACGTTGCGCTCGGCGGCGAAGCGCCTGCAGGACCCCCGCGACGCGCGTGTCCGGCCCCAGGCGCTGGAACGGTTGATTGCGCATTTCAAGAGCCGGCGGCCCGCACGGTCGTTTGCCGGAATTGAAAAAGTTTTGAGCCAAAATTGCCGCAAGGAGGTCCGCGAGTTCAGGAAAGGCAAATCTGTGGCGGCGGTCGGCCGCCTGTTGCGGAAAATAAACCGGGGCGCCGGGGATTTGAAAGTCAAAGCGAACGGCTGGGCAGCCATTCAACCGGGATTGCAGGAAAGTTACAGCTACGGGCGGAAGACGTACGAAATGGCGCTCAACGAAACATCGCCGAAAAATCTTCATCGGTGGCGGAAACACGTGCAGGAACTCTGGCATCAACTCCGCCTGCTTCATTCGATCCAGCCGGAAAGACTCCATACTCCCGTCGGCGAAATGAAGATGCTGAGCCAATATCTTGGCGACGATCATGATTTGGTTGTGCTGAGGCAGTTCGTCGCCCGCCATTGTGCCGGCCGATATGCCCGGGAAGTCAGGATGCTGGATCAACTGATTGATTTGCGGCAAAAGGAACTGCGGTCAACCGCCTTTGCCCTGGGCGCGCGTTTTTACGCGGAGAAACCCGCCTCGTTTTGCCGGCGACTTGAAGATTACTGGCATAGCTGGCGAACCGGGGGAGAATCCACTGGTTAAACGGGTATCGCAGCCGTGAGACATCTATCGGTTGAGTCATTCGGGCTTGCTGCACTCCGGTGCCGACGATAGGGCACCCGGCAGCTGCCAGGCGGCTCAAATCGATTCGAGACACAAGCCATTCCAAATGAAGGACTTGGTGGATGAGTTGGAATCTCCAGCCCGGCAAATAATCCCTTCAAATTGGCACATCCACTGCTGCTTTATCGGCGGGGCAAGAGCCTCGTAGAAATATTGAGCAGGCGATTGCCGGTAGATGCATGGAAAGATGAACGTGGGAATCGCAAAATCCAAGACCATCGTCTTTGTCGAAGACGATCCGGTCGTGCTGACGGCTTATCGGATGCCGCTTGAACGGGAGGGATTTCAAATCAAGGCGATTACCGATGGCTTGGAAGCGATGAGGCTCCTTTCCCGTTTCGTACCGGATCTGGTGATCCTTGACCTGATGTTGCCCAGGTTCAATGGAGGAGAGGTTCTCAAGTATATCCACTCCAATCCATGCCTCAACGCGGTGCCCGTCATCATGCTTTCCACCAATTCCATAGTGGAAGGTACCGAGGAATATGTTTGGGAACGGGCACACCGGCGGCTTCTGAAAGACTCCTGTACGCCGGCCATTATCCTCCAGACGGTTCAGGAATTGCTCGCCCAACATTTGGTTCCCGGCGACGTTGCATCGGCCAACCCGTCGGTTGGTTCATCCGCCGCAAAAAACCAGACCATTGTTTTTATCGAGGATAATCCCGTCGTGTTGGCGGCGTACCGCACCCGACTGGAGCAGGGCGGCTATCACGTGGAATCGGCCCGGGATGGCCTGGAAGCGATGAAGCTGCTTGGCCGGCTGACACCCGACCTGGTGGTGCTTGACCTGCTGTTGCCCAAATTCAACGGTGTGGATGTGCTCAAGTTCATCTGCTCGACTCCGCGTCTGAGTTCGGCCCGCGTCGTCATCTTCTCCACCGGTTCCATCATCGCCGCGACGGAGGAATATGTGCTGGAGCGCGCGAACAAACGTTTTCTCAAGGATTCCTGTACGCCCTCGATCATGCTCCAGGCCATTCAAGGCTTGCTTGCCGATCCTTCCGATTCCTCAGTCAATCAATCGGATGGTTCGCAACCGACTGAATCGAAGGCTGACGGCGTTCTCGCCGACATAAAATTTGCCGGTTGAGAGACCCGGACCAGCTGACACTAACAGGTCGGCGGAGGTGCAAGGTAACACCAGGCGAAATTCTGAAGTGCTGGTCACTGGCTGGCGGACGTTCCGCCGGAACTCGTTTGGTTCAGGTCCATTTACCGGTGGGATATCGGGGATATCGGCGGCAAATCCGCCAAAGTTGCAATCACGGTGTCCGCGAGAATCCCGGCATCATGAGAATTCTGGTGCTTGAAATCCTCCCGGTTGAGCCAGAGCACCTCGCGCGTGTGAACATCCACGAGCGCGAAGCTGTGCTGGAGGGAATTGTCCGAATGCCAGAAGGGATCCAGCCAGAGGGGAGGAGGGGGACCCGATGCTTCGGCCAACACGGCGACCGCAAAGAATGCCACGTTAACCCCGACTTCTGTGGCAGCGATCAGTCCGCCACCGGTCCAATTCCAGACTGTACGCTTTGCTTGCTTGTGCTCCGATTCAAAGAACACTTTGGTGTCCACCAGCAAGACCGCGTCCGCGTTGGTTGCGCCGATCCGCGTTAACACATTGGTGAGCGCAGGAGTCATCTGGTAATGAAACGGATTGTGTTCAAGTCTGGCGTGGTCCCAGGGCGCCATGTAACGAAAGAAACCGAGCGTTGTATTGGTCTGGAATGTCAACAGACGGCTGTCGGCAAGAGCAGGGTATTGCCCCAGCAAATTTTCGCAAAAATCCAACCGCACAACTTCAAGTGATCGCCAGGTTTCCACCGCCGGTTGGGAGGACATTTCATCGCCATACAACACCTGAACCGGCCCGACGATTTTGTAACCGTTCGATTGAAGCACTCGTTGGATTGTGCGAGCCAGCTCTTTGCCCGTTTGCCGGCAAAGTATCTGCAAGTCATTGGTCGAGAGCGAATGGTCAATATTTCCAGCGCCTTCGAACCATATTGGCAATATTTGTACGTGCCGGTGAGCCGCCGGCTGCGCCATGAACCGCTCGTCCACCGTCCGAAAGGTCGTCTTGCAGCCGGAAACCAGCCCGGTCAGTACCAGCCAACCGACGGCAAAAGTCAACGGCTTCCGGATGAGTTGGGCAGGATGCTTCATAGGTATGACAATTTACTGTTACATCACCCCAGCATAGGGTTTGCCATCTGCGAAAACTTCCTTGATTTTCGGATGAGCCGCCACGCGCCCGGCAGCGCGAGGACGAGGATGAGGGGTTTGAGTCTCATGGCACACTCCTTTTTCATGGCTTGTGTCTGGGATACCTGCTGAATAAAACTTCAACGACTTTGGCAGGCTTGTTCTCTTCAAAATTCCCAAAATAATGATATTCGGCAGTCGTCCATAATACCTCTCCCGTTTTACCATCAACCAGTGTGGTTTGCGCCACGGCTTGCTGCCAGGGCACGAATACGTCTGATCCGCAAAGGGCCCCGATAACAGCAATTATATTTTGTGGTGTCGTCACATTTTGTCGGTGCGGGGTGCTTTTGTAGGCTGTGGCATCCAGAAAAATCAGCCCGTCCACGTTCAGATTGGTTGCCAGCACCCTCGCGTCCGGTCGTGCCGCTTTGGAGGGCCATTTTGAACAGGCTTGTTGAATCATGAGGCCGTTCCAGATCTGGTTTGTGCCCTCAGGAAACGAGCCATCAATGACCACAAAACCGTGCCGTTGTAATTGATCCATGGTCGAAGCCACCAGCTCCGACCGGATTTGCTGTTCTTCAGGAAGCGGCGCCGGAGAAGGGTCCGTCCCGAAATAAGTGTTCAGCATTGCGGTATGAACCTGCGGCAAAAGCCCGACGCTATGGATTCGGGCAACCCGTTCGGGAAAATGTTTATGCGTGAACGTGTTTGTCTGGCAGCCAGCCAACAAAAACGCCAGCCACAAAAGAACGACAATCTTTTTCATTGTTATCGGTTTCTTTCAGTTTTTGGTTGAGATTCAAAAATTTCGTTTCCGGCTCATGGCGCGGTCGGTTCGGACGGTTGCAATTTGAGATGTTTCCCTTCAACCTCGCGCAGCCACCAGCCACCCGCGTGGCGGCCAAGCAAGAGCGCGAAGCCACCGGCAATTTTCGCGCTTCGGCGATGTTTTAATGTCCGTTTAAATTTCGACCGGCGTTTACGGTCAGGACATTGTTCAGTTCCGGTGCTTCCACTGTGTGGGCTCTTTCCAGGCGTTGGTGTTGTTGACGTATTTGAGTATGAACCGCTGCAATTCTTTTGTGTCGGCAGTCAGAATAATCCGACCACCCTGTTCGTCCCCGGCTTTTTCGCGCAACACCATGTGCCGGATCGCCTTGGGGTGATGCTCCACCAATTTGGCGAGCCAGTCGTAATTCAGGTTGGCCGTTTCCAACACCGGCCCGATTTGCGTGACTTTGGACACCTGATGAACGGGCACAAAGTCCAGCGAACGATTGGTGGGGAACGAATCCAGAAACAACTGCTCTTTCAGGCGAAACAGGTGCACTTCCATGCTATTGGTTTCGTGCTCGCCAAATATGGTCGCCCAATAGCTCTTTTCACCCAACGATTCGATCTGCACGTATTCGGGAGGCTGATTGGTCGCGCCTGCTTCCACCCATTCGCCGACCAACGCCGGGTCGGAGACCAAATCCTTGTCCGTGTAATACGGGTAGATGGAGGTGACGACACAGCTAACGAGGAAGCACATGACCGCGAACAACGCCGCCATGGTGGTGATGATACGGGTTGGCTGGTTGATGATTCGTATTTTCATTATTTACCTTTCATTTTTTGCTTTCTGGACGTGGGCGATGCCACTGTCTCTAAAAATCATTGGGCGTTTCTACGCCGCGAGCATTTGCTCCCTTCGCGCTGCGTACCGGCCAAAGTTTGGCGACGTTTTCAACATGCGTTTGAATTTCGCACGACGCATGTACGTTTCCCCGGCGGAATAAAGTTGTTTTACCAGTTTCAAGAACCCGCTTTGCAATTCAGCGACGCTCATGTGTTTCGGCTGAAAGTTGATATCGAACAAAGTGCAAAGCTCCCACGCGTTGTCGCGGAGGATGCGGCCTTCTTTTTTCAACCGCGCATGCAGCGGCGTGCCGGGAAACGCCGTTTGAAACGTCACTTGCACTTCGTAAAGGCCAGCGTCACGCACAAAATCCAGCACGTCATCGAAGGTTTCCGGCGTATCACCGTCGAGGCCGAGGATAAAACAGCCGTTGACGGTGATGCCGTAAGACTGGATTCTGGCGATGGCCGCCTGGTAACGGTCCTGTTGACGGGCCTTCCAGTTGTTTTTGAGTTCGAGGCCATTGAGGTTGGCGCGGCGTGGACTTTCCAAACCGATGAGCACCTGCTGGCAACCGGAATCACGTATGAGGCCGAGCAATTCGTCATCGGCGGCTATACTGACATCGGCTTCAGTGAACCAGCGGACATTTTCCTTCGCCAGTTCGCGCAGCAATTTCCTGTAATGCTCGTGGTGGACAAAGCTGTTGTCATCGGCAAATTCGATGAATGGCCTGGGCCAGATTTTTTTGATCTCGCGGATTTCGGCGATGACCTTTTCCACCGGCTTCACCTTGTAACGCGGCGTCAGCAGAATGGAACTCGCGCAGAATTCGCAGCGGTGCGGACAACCGCGGCTCGTTTGCACGGTCAGGCGGTTGTATTTCTGCGGTGCCAGCAAATCAAAGCGCGGCATCGGCGCATCGGCAAAATGGAATTCCTTCATCGATGTATAAAAAGGTTTCAGGGTGCCACGCTCGAAATCCTTCAACACCTCCGGCCAGAGTGGTTCGCCTTCGCCGATGACGACGCTGGTGCAATGCTCCTTTGTCTGCTCGCGTAACGACGAGACCGTGATGCCGCCCATGACGACGGGAATCCCGCGCGCCCGGTAAAAATCGGCAACGTCGCACGCCTCATAAAATTGCGCCGTGAAGGTGCTGATGGCGACGAGGTCAAAGTCAGTCGACAACTCCGGCAACTTTGTTAAATCGGCGATTTCGTGGTAGGCGATTTCAAATTTATCCGGCGTCAGTCCGGCGAGCGTAAGGAGACCGAGGCTGGGGAGCGAGGCGATGATTTTGTTCCGGTCCACAAAACCGGGCAGGGTGAGTCCGAGCCGGGTAAGTTCTTCGTTATGGGCGCGCACGCCGCTCATGGCGATGAAGCCAATGCGTTTTTTTGTGTTCATAGTTTTGTTACCTCCAGTAAAGTCAAAGTTCCGCCAGTCATCAGGCTCACCACCGGCACGGCGAAAATTGGATGCGCCTTCGGAAAATGCGCCATGACCGCGCAACAGACCGGCATGGTGATGGCGCCGATGATGAACATCCATGATGCGACATCGGTCAGCGGCCCTGGCTGAGAAATTTTTTGCATCGTCAGCCAGAACAGCAAATTGACCGCGCCGAGGCCAAAGAATGAAATGTGTGCGAGCCGATACATCCGGCGTTGGAAGCTGCCGTAACCGCCGAGCCAGTTTTCGCGGTGGAAGAACAAACCCAGCACCATGCCGGTCACAAACCCGAGCAGAATCCAGAGCCAGGCGAGGAAAAGATTTGGATTAGATTTCATTTGATTTCCTGGGATTGATTGCTACAAGCTTATGTCATGAAACCCGCCAAAGAAAGGTATTATCGGACCCTCTTCACCATCGCCGCCTTTTACGACCTTCTGCTCGGCGTCACGTTTACCTTCTTCCCGGCGCGGGCCTTTGCCGCACTGGGCATCAGTGAAAAACTGCCGGCGTTCGGCGGCTATGTCACACTGCTCGGCGCCTTCCTGCTGGTCATCGGCATCGCCTACGCATTGATTTCGCGCGGCGACCTGCGGGGCAACGCGGATTTGATCTTCGTCGGCACGCTTTACAAACTGGCCTACGCGGCGACGGCATTTTATTACTGGTCGGCGGGCAATCTGCCGCACGTCGCGTTCGCCGCGCTCTTCGGGGTGGCCGATGCGGTCTTTTTCGTCCTGATGGCAGAATGCTACTGGTCTTTGAAGAGGGAGCCTCAGACCTGATGCCGTTTGCCCTCCACCTCTCGTCCGCAAAATGTTTTCGGTGAATATGGTTTTCATTTCACAGCAACTTTATCCCTGCCAACCGGGAAGGTGTTAATTGATAAAACTTCATGGAGCATCGGCTGGGTTAACCGGTACCTTCATTGGGAATTGTCCGGTTGGCTTCATGGTTAAAACTTGCAGGTCAAAGCCACCAGAATCGAATGCGTCATGGTCCCGTCTGATTTGAATTCCGTCGGGTTTCCATTCGAGTCGAAGCCCGGCCCGACATCGTGGTCGGTCGTGCCGAGGAACTTGTAGGTGACACCAATATCCCACCGGTCATTGATCGCGTATTTGATGCCGGCCAGGCCCTGGAAGCCAAACGTCGTGTCGCTGGCGGTGGTCCCGCCGAATTCATTGCTATAATCGCTGAAGACGCCGCCAATGCCGCCGCCGATGTAAGTCGAAAAGTGACGGCCCAATGGTTGGGTGTAGATGACGTTAACCATAATGGGGAGCTCGACCAAATCAACTTCCATGAAATCGGTTCCGAGGAAGAACGAGTTTTTAACCTGATTGGCGACGAGACCGATTTCCAGTTCGGACGCCCAATTTTTGGTGAAGTTATACCCGAGATCGAAATCAAGTCTGGCTCCGGGATCGAACGTCACGGTCTCGCTGTCACCAATGGTGTCGCTCATGGTGATGTCCTGTTGCAGGGCGACGCCGGCGTCGAAACTCAGGTACACTTTGCCGCTCAGTGGCGTTGCATAATAGCGGCCCGGTACTGTGCCGGTTGGCACGCCGGAGTACGGGGCATCGTAGTAGGCAGGGGGCGGAGATTGTGCCGGGAGATGCGACGTTGAGTTTGCCAGGACAAGTCCGATCACCCCGAGGAAGGTTTTAACTCGGGTTGTTTTCATAGGTTCAACGGTTTGAGTTTTCGGTCAGGTTCATGGTTTTGTCTGACCATTGATGTTTCTACCTGTCATGTAACTCCACTTGCCTTGCGGGTGTTAATTGATAAAACTGGCGGCATCATCGCTTAAACCAATGAACATCCATCACCTGGAGTTGTTCTATTACGTTGCCCGTCACGGCGGCATCATGCCGGCGGTGCACAATATCCCCTACGGCATCCAGCAACCGGCGGTCAGTTCCCAGATTTCTCAACTGGAGGAATTCCTCGGCGCGACGTTGTTTCATCGCCGGCCGTTTGCGCTGACGCCGGCGGGCCAGGAACTTTACGATTACGTCCGGCCATTTTTTGACAACCTGGATTCGGTGGCCGAGAAAATCCGCGGGGGCATTTCCCAGCACCTGCGTATTGCGGCGTCCGAAACGGTGCTGCGCGAACATCTGCCCGCGATGCTGCAGGAACTGCGGCGACCGTTTCCGAAGTTGAAGGTGACCTTGCGTGAAGGTTATCACCCGGAGGTCGTTGCCTGGTTGCAAGAGAGGGAAGTTGACGTGTCTCTCGGGCTGGTTGGCAATAAGCCGCCCTCGGGCGTGAACGCCTTGTCCTTGTTCAAACTGCCGCTGGTGCTGCTGGTTCCGAAGACGAGCAAACTAAAATCCGCCCAGGAACTCTGGGAACGCGATCCGATCGGGGAATCGCTTATTACGGTCCCGAGCAACGAATTCATCAGCCGCGCGTTTCAGGCGGGGCTGGCGAAGCTTGGGGTGGACTGGTTCAGCCGCATTGAAGTCAACTCCGTCGAAATCGTGCAAACCTATGTCGCCAACGGCTACGGCATTGGCGTGACCGTAGGCGTGCCCAAAATGAAACTCCATCCGCAGGTGCGTGTGTTGCCGCTCGATGGATTTGAGCCGGTCAAGTTTGGTGTCCTCTGGCAGGGCGGGAAAAATCCCCTGCTCGATGCCTTTCTCAAGATTGTCCAGGCCACGGCACGCCGGATGGTGGCGGGAGAAAACCTGGACTCGTGATGCTCCAAACGCGGAGATCCTCCGGAGCTTGATCGCCATGGGAAATTTTTTCGAATCGTCGCTGACGCCGGGAAAATCCTTGGAAAACGTCCTTTACCTTGCAGTATAGGAACGTGACTGATTTCCGAACCAGCCGTTGGTGGACCGGTGGCGTGTGCCTGGCGCTGGTCCTGGGAACATTGGCCATTTATTGGCCGGCGCGCCTTTATGGTTTTGTTGATTACGACGATAATGATTACGTCTTCAACAATCCGACGGTGCGCGCCGGCTTAAGCTGGTGGGGATTGGTGTGGTCCGTTGTGGATCAACATGCGAGCAATTGGCACCCGCTGACCTGGCTCTCCCACATGCTCGATTGTCAATTGTTCGGGTTGAATGCCGGCGCGCAGCATATGGTGAATGTGCTGTATCACTGCGCCAACGCGGTGCTCCTGTTCCTGTTGTTGAACTCCATGACGCGCGCTTTCTGGCGGAGCGCCGTGGTCGCGGCTTTATTTGCCTGGCATCCGTTACGGGTGGAATCGGTCGCGTGGATTTCGGAACGCAAGGATGTGTTAAGCGGATTTTTCTTCCTGCTGACGCTTTGGATGTATGCGCTTCATGTACAAAAAAATATTTCCCGAAATGTTGAAAGGCAGGGGGAGACGGCACAGGCGGGCCGGCCATCAACGCCCCGTCATAAAATTTATTTCAGGTGCTCTTTGGGGTTCTTCATCCTGGGACTTCTGTCAAAACCCATGGTGGTTACTGTCCCGGTGATTTTGCTGCTGATGGATTTCTGGCCTTTGCATCGTTGCATTACTTGCAGCCGGGATTCTTCCATGAAGGAAATTGCTAAAAAATTGCTCGCCGAAAAAGTGCCTTTCCTTTTGCTTTCATCAATCTTTGGTGTCATCGCTTTTTTTGCGCAGCGCGCGGGTGGTGCGACCAGTTCCGCTCCGCCGGCAGGTTTTTTTTCGCGGATGGGAGACGCGATCGTTGGATATCTGAGTTACCTTGAAAAAATATTCTGGCCGCACGATCTGACCTTTCTTTACCTGCGTCATGGTGGCGTCAACGTGGGATGGCTGCTTGTGGCGGTATGCGTTCTGGCTGGAATCTCACTGTTGGCAGTCGTCAATCGCCACCGTCGGCCCTATCTGATGGTGGGCTGGTTCTGGTTCCTGGGAATGCTGTTGCCGGTGTGCGGCTTGATCCAGTTCGGTCTCCAATCCATCGCCGATCGCTACACGTATCTGCCTTCCATTGGATTTTTCATTATGTGCGTTTGGGGAGCGACCGGACTGGCCGAGGTTCTGTTTCCACCGATGGCGCGCCGGTTTTTGCCGGGGGTTGCGACTGTGGCAATTCTGGCAGGGTGCGCGCTGTCGTCACGCCAGCAACTCGCCTATTGGCAAAATACGCAAACTTTGATGGAGCACGCTTTGAAAATTGATCCCGGCAATTACATCGCCCACGAAAACCTGGGAGTATATTTTTCGCAAACCGGCCGGACCCAAGACGCGCTCCGGCAGTACCAGTTGGAGCGCGAACTCGATCCAAACTTTGTACACGCCCCGCGAAGTGCCGGCCGTACGAATTCTACACAAACATTCACCGCGCCCTGATAGCATGGCCCAGGAAATTGCGCGCCCATTCTATTTGGTGGGCGACAGCGGTCGGCTCAGCTTCCGGGAAGCCGGAATATTGGAAGCCCGGCAATGTTTTCAATGCACGTGCTTGCGCAAGAATTGGCTGCCGCGGCACGGCCATTTCCAAGACACCGCGCCTTGGGTCAGGACAAATTAACGCCGATTTAAAGTAATTTCTGCCCGCATTGGAATCTGGCGCGGCGATTGCTGAACTTGCGCAGAATCTGTTTGAAAGCTGCGTGTAATTAGGTAATTAAAGTTGGACGATTAAACAATGCAAATGGGCTTGCCATTTCTGAATGGTGTCGCGGGAAAAACCCGGAACCAAATGATATCGGTTGATTTGGGGGGCCGCACGACCAAAGCCGTGCTTTTGGAACGGCGGGGAGAAGGTTTCGCCCTGACCCGTTATGTGTTGGCGGACGCGCCGATTTTCGAAAAGACCCTTTCTCCGGAATTACTGGCGGAACATCTCAAAGCAGTTTGTGAAACATTGGGAGCCAAAAGCAGGTTTGTAACCCTGTCAATTGGCGTAAATGACGCCATCGTGCGACCGGTGGAGTTGCCGCTGATACCGGTGGACGAGATGCGCCTGGTGTTGAAAAACAACACTCGCGGTTATCTCCAACAGGATTTGCCGAATCGCGTTTTCGACTGCCATATTATTCCGATCAAGTCGCTGCCCAAACCCGCCGACGCTGGCAAAACCCCGGCCATCGCCAAAGTGAAAGTATTGGTGGCGGCTGCCAGAAAAGAGCTGGTTGGCGATTTTCAAAATGCGGTCGGGGATGCAGGCCTGGTAGCGGACCACATCGTACCCGGTCTGATTGGTCCGGTGAATGCTTTTGAGATGGCAATGCCAGAGGCGTTCGCAAATGACTCCGTTGCGCTGGTGGACATTGGATTCAAAAATTCCTCGATATGCCTTCTGCATCAGGGTGAGTTGGTGTTAAGCCGGGTGGTAGGCATCGGCGGTGACAAATTGACAGCCGGTTTGGCGGAAGCGATGAATATCAGTTACGCCGAGGCGGAGGGAATTAAAATAGGCATGGCCCCGGAAATTCAGTCCACCCTGGAAGCACAGGTGTTGCCGCTGGGCCGTGAGTTGCGGGCGTCGCTTGACTTTTTTGAACACCAACAGGACCGGCCGGTCTCACACGTTTATGTCAGCGGTGGCTCCGCCCGTTCGGAACTCATCCTGCAAATGCTGCACAGCGAGTTGATCGCGGAATGCAAGGCCTGGAATCCGACGACCTTTCTTCAACTGGCATTGCCGGAACAACAGACCGCCGAGCTTGAACATGTCGCGCCGCAACTGACTGTGGCCATCGGTGCTGCGGTGGCCGCCTTCTGAGTTATGCCCATACGCCTCAATCTGCTGGCCGAAGCCCAAGCCGCCGAAGAATTACGGCGCCGGGACCCGATCAAACGCGTGATCTTCGCGGGGGTACTGGTGGTGGCATTAATATTTGTATGGTGGAGTTGGCTCCAACTCCGGGTCATGGTGGCCAACGCAAACCTGTCCCAAATCGAAGCGCAGATCCAGTCGCACACCAATGCCTACCAGGTGGTATTGGTCAGTGAGAAAAAAATTGCCGAAGCAAAGGGAAATCTGGCAGCCCTGCAAAAATTGACCAATAACCGTTTCCTGCAAGGCAACCTGATGAACAGCCTGCAGTATGCCACGGTGCCCGGCGTACAACTGGTCAGATTGCGGGTGGACCAAACGTATCTGGCCAGTCAGGGAACCACGACCACGACCAAGACCAATGCCAGTGTTATCGAAAAAATTGTGGTGTCACTGGACGCCGAAGACTTCAGCGGCAACCCCGGCGATCAAGTAAACAAATTTAAAGATGCCGTCAGTCATGAGCCGTACTTTGAAGCCGAGCTGGGTGGAACGAATGTTGTCCGTCTGACCAACCTGTCTGCTCCGCAAGTTGATCCGGGCGGCAGACCGTCGGTACAATTTACCTTGCAGTGCACTTACCCCGATCGAACCCGATGAAATTGTCCAAAGACAAACGTAATCAGCTCGCCCTTGTGCTCGTCGGCACATTGGTGGTAATCGCCTTGATGTGGTTTGAGTTAATTCAGCCCCGGTACGCGGCGCTGGCGCGGGCGGTCGCGAGTCAAGGCGCTGCCCAAAAAAAACTCGACGGCATTCAAACTGCCATAAAGCACGCCGGCACCACCGCCGCCGAATTGACCAATGTGACGCAGACTCTTTCAGACGCCGAGAGTGACATGGCCTCGGGAGACCTTTACTCCTGGAGCTACAACACCCTCCGGCTTTTTAAAGCCCAGTATCAGGTGGACATTCCTGAAATCGGCCACCCGGATGTCGGTACGGTGGACTTGTTTTCGTCTTTTCCTTTCCAGCAGGTTAGATTCACCGTTACCGGGACGGCCTATTATCATGACCTGGGCAAATTCATTGCCGATTTTGAAAATACGTATCCGCATATCCGGGTGGTCAATCTGCAAATCCAGCCGGCTGACGCCGCGGATGGCCCCGAAAAACTTTCCTTCCGGATGGAAATTATCGCTCTGGCAAAATCCACCTCTTAACCAAACGAACTCCCAGGAAGCGGCCATGAAGAATTTCAGCATAAAAATAATGACGGTTTCGTTTGCGTTCGGGTACGCGATGGTCCTTGCGGCTGGCGCCGCGCCGGCACCTCAATCCACCATGACCAATGCGATCCGTTCAATATTTATCCTTCCCTCAGATCCCTGGGAAGGCCGCGACCCATTTTTCCCCGACTCCACCCGGCCTTATAAACTTGCCGCTGCCGCCAATCCTCGAGCGGCTGATGTGACATCGCTGGTGGTGAAAGGATTTTCCGGATCGATGGATCGCCGATTGGTCATTATCAATAATCACACTTTTGCCGCCGGCGACGAAGGCGACGTTATTACTCCTGCCGGCCGCATCCATCTAAGCTGTATTGAAATCAAAACCAATTCGGTTGTGATTGAAGTTGGCGGTCAACGCCACGAAGTGTTTTATTTCGACAAACCTTAAGGTCGAAAACCGTCAGAACCTTAAAATTTAATCGAGCGTTCATTCCGAATTGATTTATTCGGGGAGGTGTTTTTTTTTGCTTTGAGCCTGGTTGAGCGAAACCTCATTTTTCAGGTTGTGGCCTGACATTGACGCTTCCTGGAAAAATTAAAAGTCCTGGGCGTCTTCGGGGTTGGCTCGGTATCTGCTAAGTCTTCCACCATTGGATTAAAAAACCAATAAAAACAAAAAAATATGAAATCGAAACTGCTAATTGCCACGCTGTGTGTGGGACTTGTCTCGCAATGGTGGGCTATGTCTCAAACTGATACCAACAGTGTCGCGACAAACCAACCCGCGATGAGTGAGTCGGCCCCGGCGGCTCAGCCCGCCACCGCCACCACTACCGAAACCACGGCTCCCGTTGCCGCCAATGCGGCAGCCATGCCGGCTGCCAGCAACGATACCGCCAGTGTTACTGCCAGCAGCACACCGGCCATGACGACGAACGCGGGACCGTCAGGAGTGGAGAGCACGAATGAAACTGCCGGCACCACCTCCAACGCGCCGGTCGTGTTGCCCATACAATTCCAGGACGTTCCGATTACTACCGCCATCGAAAATTTGGCCCGTCTGGCAGGAATCAATTATCTGCTCGACCCGAAGATCGGTTACGGCCAGCCCGATCAAAACGGGCAGGTCAAGCCCGAACCGACGATTTCCGTCCGCTGGGAAAATGTCTCCGCCCGTCAGGCGCTGCTGGCGGTGTTGGATAATTATAACCTTCAACTCGTCGAAGATCCGAAAACCAAAATCGGCCGCATTAGCGTAAGAAACCCCAATGCGGCGCCGCCGCTGATTACCCGGGTCATCCAACTCAAATATGCGAGCGTTTCGAACATGTTAGCCGCGGTGGATAGCACTCTGACCGACAAACGGAGCAGGGTGGTGGGTGATACACGTACCAGCCAATTGGTTGTGGTCGCCACCGAAAACGAACAAGACGCGGTGGACACGCTGGTCGACCAGCTTGACAAACCTACCCGCCAGGTCTTGATCGAAACCCGGCTGATGGAGGTTTCCAGTTCGCCCACCACCACCAAGGGCATTGATTGGTCGGGTACTCTGAGCGCACAAAATGTTTCGTTCGGAAACAATGTCATTGGCGGACAAGCAATGCGTTACGGACAAACGCCTTCGTTTATTACCAACCCAATTACTGGTGGTTGGGATGAACTAATCACCTTTGGTCAGAACAACCTTGTCCAAAATCCAAATGTATTGGTTGATACGATGAAGGGGTTCAACCCATCAACCGCCTTTCTTGACGCCGATGGAGTAAAAGCCGTGCTTTCTTTCTTGAACAATGACTCTGACGCCCAAACCATCGCTACCCCTCGTGTGGTGACGCTGGACAATGAGAAAGCTCATATCGAGGTGACGCGGGCCGTTCCCATCTTCGCCACCACTGCCGGTACTCAGGGTTCGCCCGGTGGTTCGCAGGTGGCCTACACCAACCTGGGAACGATCCTGGACGTTACCCCGCGCATTTCCGCCAACGATTACATCTGGCTCACGGTTGAACCGGAGGTTTCCAGTGTGTTCGACACGGTCACAAAGATTGTTGCCGGTGTGGAGAACCAGGCGGACGAATATGATGTCCGCAAGGTTACCACCCAGGTTCTAATCCCTAACGCGAACACGCTGGTCATGGGTGGCTTTATCAAGGACAACACCAAAAATATTTACACCAAGGTGCCCATCCTGGGTGACATTCCGGTCCTGGGATATGCGTTTCGGTCTGAAAATAAGGGTCTTGATAAGGACAATCTGCTGATTTTCATCACCCCGACCATCGTCAGAGACACGGACTACCAGCCGACCTCAACTGCATTCCTGCAGTCCAGTCCCTTGGGGCCAAAACCCCCCATGAATCCTAAAACTCCGTGGAATAGCGCCAAGCCGTATGACTGGAGCCACCCAAAAAACACGGACCCCTATTACGATGTAGCCAATCAATCTGCGACTGACTGGCAAACGCCCAACAAGGCGGCCGATGCTTCAACCGCGTCGAATTCAACGGTTAATCTTAACCCATAAAAGGAAACTGGTTCTTAACGGCGCGCTCTTCCGGGCGCGCCGTTATTTTTTTAATCAGTCGGGTTTGCGGCGGCGGTCCTTTTCAAATAATCAAATGAATATATCCCGGTTGCGTGTCCATCCGCCCAAACCGGCTGAATGGCATAGCCGCCCACCCGGTCAAACCGGACGAGCTGAAAAGCCATTGGCGTCAATGGCCCGCCGGGATTTTTGTGGATGTTCCCCAAAATGTCCCCTTCGCCCTTGCAGTGAGCGCAGGGACAACATCGCCGCAATACCCTCAGGGGAATGTAACTTTCGCTGCCGTCGTCCCATTTGATGGCCAGCTCATTGCCGATTTGCTGAATATCCCGGGGTTGCATCAGCGCCTTTTCAAACGCCGTTCAAACGCGGCCAGTGTTTCGGGGCTGACGTGATGCTCAATCCCCTCGGCGTCCAGCTCGGAGGTTTTTTCCGAAATACCCAACGAACGCAAAAAAGCCACCACCGTTTCATGCCGCTGCTTGCATTCCGCAGCCAGCCGGTGCCCGGCTTCGGTCAGAAAAATGGATCGGTAAGGCTTGGTGTTTACGTAACCGGCCTGTCGCAGGCGCGAGAGGGTTCGATTGACGGTCACATGCGTGACACCGAGCCGGCGCGCCAGATCCACCACGCGTGCTTCCCCCAGAGCCGCCGACAAATCAGCAATGGCCTCGACATAATCCTGCACGACTTCCATGGCCCGGTCGCGGCGCGAGCGGCGAAAGCCTTCGGCCTGCTGTGCCGGCAAACGCAGCTGGGAGGCATGCGTGGCGGCGATCCTTATCCGGTTGGAATGGGGCATGGTTCGAAAAGTGAAGCCCAACCCGGCTTGGGAGTCTAGGTTTTATTTTGTATCTTGTGCTACATTTTGCTTTGACAACGGGAACACTGTTTGTATCTTATGCTACATGTTTTGCTCATGATGGCTGGGTGTGAAAACCACGAATTCCAAATCAACCAACGGGATCGCTGCCAAACCGGGATGGCGCAAGCCCGCGGGACGGGTTTCCCTGCCGGAAGTCCACCGCAGCATTGTGGTCCCGACCACCGCTCCATTTTGGAGGAAGCTGCTGGCCTTTTCCGGCCCTGGCTTTCTTATCGCCGTGGGCTACATGGACCCTGGCAACTGGGCGACGGACCTGTCCGGTGGCGCGCAGTTCGGCTACACGTTGCTCTCCATTGTCATGGTTTCCAATCTCATGGCGATTCTGCTCCAGCACCTGGCCATCAAACTCGGCGTTGCCACGGGACGCGACCTGGCGCAGGCCTGCCGCGACCATTACTCGACGCCGACGCTCTGGTTCCTCTGGATCCTTTGTGAAATCGCCATTGCCGCCTGTGATTTGGCGGAAGTCGTCGGTTCAGCCATCGCCCTGCAACTCCTTTTCGGCATCCCGCTGGTTTGGGGTTGTGTCATTACGGCGCTGGACGTGATCGCCGTGCTGTTTTTGCAAACCAAAGGTTTTCGCTATATTGAGGCGCTCGTCATCACGCTCATTGCTACCATTGCCGGTTGTTTTGCGGCGGAATTATTTTTTTCCAAACCCCAGGTGGTGCCGATGCTGTTTGGCTTCATCCCCAGCCCGGATATTTTGAAGAATCAAAATATGCTGTATGTTGCCATCGGCATCATTGGCGCGACCGTCATGCCGCACAATCTGTATCTGCATTCCTCCATCGTCCAGACGCGCAAATTCGAGCAGGACGCCACCGGCCGGCGTGAAGCCATCAAGTTTGCGACCATCGACTCGACGGTGGCGCTCATGTTCGCGCTGCTGGTCAACGGTGCCATCCTGGCCCTCGCGGCCGCGGCGTTTCATTGGTCCGGCCATCAAAACGTGGCGGAAATCCAGGACGCCTACAAATTATTGAGTCCATTGCTCGGCGTGGGCGGGGCCAGCATTTTATTCGCCGTGGCGCTGCTGGCTTCGGGACAGAATTCGACGTTGACCGGCACGCTGGCGGGGCAGGTCGTCATGGAAGGTTTCGTGAACGTCCGGCTGCGTCCCTGGCTGCGCCGGCTGATGACCCGGCTCATTGCCATTGTTCCCGCCGTTTGTGTTATCGGATTTTTCGGCGAGAACAAAACGACGGAACTGCTCATCGCCAGCCAGGTTGTCTTGAGCATGCAATTGGGGTTCGCGGTCTGGCCGTTGATGCGTTTTACCGGCGAAAAGAACAAGATGGGTGAATTTGCAAACCGAACCTGGCTTAAAATTCTCGGCTGGACGACGACCGCCCTCATCATCATCCTGAACATGAAACTGCTTTTTGACACCTTCATGCCGGCTGCCGTCCTGAAGGCGTTGTACGGGCATCTCGGCCTGCCCGTTCCGCAATAACGAACATGTATCAACACATTCTTATTCCGCTGGAAAACAGCGCGGCCGACCACGTCATTCTGGACCACATCACACCGCTGGTCCGGTTGACCGGGGCGAAATTGCTGTTGTTGCACGTTGCCGACGGCTGGGTGGCGAGGAATTTCAACCAGCTCAAGCTGGCTGAATCCGAGGAAATGAAAAACGACCGTGAATATCTGGAAAAAGTCGCCGTTAAACTTCGCGGCAACGGGTTTTCGGTTCAAACCATGTTGGCGTTGGGCGATCCGCCGCAGGAAATCCTCAAAGTGGCCGAAGGCGAACATTGCGATTTGATTGCCATGACCAGCCATGGCCACCGCCTGTTTGGCGACCTTTTACACGGCAGCACGATTACCGAAGTCCGCCATAAAACTTCAATTCCCATTCTCGTGGTGCGGGTGCGGAAGAAATAATCGGCTCAGCCTTTCCCGGGTGGCGCATCCGCCGGTCGCTCGACCAGATGCAGCAAATTGCCTTCGAGGTCTTCAAAGAACAATACCCGTCCACCGCCGGCGGCCGGCCGGATTTCTTCGCTAAACGTCACCCCGCGTTCTTCCAGTTCAGCTTTGGCTGTCTCAATCGAATCCACCCGCAAGGCGACGTGGCGAAAGCCGGCGAGTTTGTTGTTGCCGCGGTTTTCCGGCGCGCCTTCGGCGGCGTAAATTTCAAACCACCCGCCGCCGGGCAGCGCCATCAGACAGGTGGGTGGATTCCGGCCGCTGTTGAAAATTTCGCGCGCTCCCAAAACGCTTTCATACCAGTTTTTCAATGCGACCGGGTTCGGAGAAGGGATGGCGATATGTTCGAAGGCAATGTTCATTTGAATGTTAAATGAGTGATTCGTTAAATGGTTAAATCGGTGAAGGTGGGTCGGCAATCACTTATTTAACCAGTCACCGATTTAACCGATCAACCGGCTGAAATTTTCGTTCGTCCGCTTGGAATTTCCTGTATCATCGCGAACAACTTTATGAAAAGCGAATCCTTTCTCCGACAGCGCTTGATGTGTATCACGACCATTGACCGGGTGGACGACGCCGTGCCGTTGGCCAGGGCCCTCCTCGCTGGTGGACTGAACGTGATGGAAATCACCTTCCGTACCGCTGCCGCCGCCGAATCCATCCGGCGTGTCCGTCAGGAAGTTTCGCAGATGGCCATCGGCGCAGGCACATTGTTGACGGCAGAGCAGGTGCATCAGGCATCGGCCGCCGGCGCGCAGTTTGGTGTTTCGCCGGGTTTGAACGAAACGGTGCTGACGGCGGCCGGCAAAGTTCAGATGCCGTTTTTTCCAGGTGTCATGACGCCAACCGAAGTAGACCGTGCGCTGAATCTCGGCTGCAAATATCTGAAGTTTTTTCCGGCCGAACCCGCCGGCGGCGCAGCCATGCTCAAGGCCCTGGCCGCGCCGTTTGCGCATACCGGCGTAAAATTCCTTCCCACCGGTGGCATCACCACCACTACCCTGGCGAATTACCTGGCCTTGCCGCAGGTCGCCGCCGTCGGCGGCTCGTGGATGGCCGAAAAGAAGCTCGTCGCCGAAAAGTCGTGGGGCAAAATCACTGCGATTACCGTCGAAGCATTGAAGGTGATTTCAGCATCGCCGGTAAAAAACTGACCGCACTGTTTACGATTTACGATATTCGATTTACGCAACATTTGGCAAAACGGCGCGTCAATCGTAAATCGTATATCGCAAATCAATTCCCGATCGTCACCTGCAAGGGCTGGTCGCGGCGTTCGGCGAAGCGCTTGACGTAATCTTCCCACTGTACGTGGTTGGTGAAATCGCCGCTGCGATCCCAGCACGCGCCGAAGTAGTAGGTGAACGGCTGGCCAACTTTGGCCGGTGTGATGGCAAGCAGGTCGCGGATCGGCGGATAACCTTCATGCGTCGGCTGCGGTACCGCGGCGTGAAGTTTGGACTCCGGCATGTCCGGCGCGTCGTTCGTGAACGCTTCCACGCTGTCTTTGGGCAGTACCATCGCGACGCCGATGATGCCTTTCGGTGTGTCTTCTGGCTGCCAATAGCTCATCCAGCCTTCGCTTTGATCGCCGGCGATGAATTCCACGCGGTTGGTGGGGCACGCGCGCTCAGCCAGGCCGACGCCAATCGTCAACGCTGACTTGTCCTCGCTGCTGAACGTGCTTTGCGCCCTGGTCATCCACGAGCCGGCGTCAATGCTGTAACGCTTGACCTCGGAAACTATCCGGCCATGGCCGGCATCCCACGCGTCGTAGGTCAGTTCAAATTCCGACCGGATGGGGCCGGTGGTAATGAGCTTCCAGTTACGGTAATTGCTGGATGTGTAAAGTTTCTTGCCGTCCCAGATGCCCAGCCCGCCGCAGCCCCGGCTGTGGCCGACGCGATAATCGTCCATGAACGAGCCGTTATCCTCGTGGTAATGACCGGTTTTATACATGGTTTCAACGATGAGACCGCGGTCCTTTTTAATCCACACGTCCGGTGCGCTGCTGATGGTGCCTTCCGCCGGGATGAGCGCCAGGGCGTAGGCACGGTGCGCGATGCGATCGCTCTCCCAGGCGAAATCGTCGTAGCGTTCCGGTACGTAACGCGCAAAGGTTTTGACGATTGGCGGCGGTAAGGCGGCCAAGGCCGGAGCAACATAATAAGTTCTCGTTTCGTGTGGCGCCAAGTCGACCTGGAAAAGCAACCTTTCAGTCGTGCTGCCTTCAGCCGAATTGCCGGGAGATTCATAGATTTGCGAGGCTAAGATGCGTGAGGAGAGACCATCCATGACAGCGGGGTAAGGTTGTGTTGCGGCGGGCTTACTAAAGTGAGACCAGTTTACATCGACTGTTTCGCAGTCACGATAGAAGTTTGCTGGATTCGTGACTTTGATGGCAATCGGATGTGCATTCGCCAATGCCGCCATGCGATAAATTTCGCTGCCGGCCAGCAAAAAAGCACCGACACCGTAAGATTCAGTTGAGTCGGCATCGAAGCTTTTTGGATCGGCGCCGGGAGGTTGAACATGCGTCAGTTTGCCGTCGGCTGCCACGCAATCCACGAGCGTCGCCCAGCCTTTGCGGACCGCCGGTTCAAAGGTTGTGCGGTCGAGCAGACCCTGGTTCACGCCCCAGGCCAGGGCGTAGGTGAACAGGGCGGAACCGCTGGTTTCCTTTTCCGGATAATCTGCCGGATCCAGCAAACTGGCGTGCCAAAGACCGTCGGGTTGCTGGAGGGCCACAACTTTCGCAGCCATGTCATTGAACAACTGCCCAAAGCGCGGGCGGTCCGGATGGTTCGTCGGCAGATATTGCAGCACACGCACCAGCCCGGCCATCACCCAGCCGTTGCCGCGGCTCCAGAAAATCTTCTGGCCGTTGGCCTCGCGTTTGTCGAAATACGTGCTGTCGCGGAAAAACAAATGCTCCTCCTTGTCGTATAGAAAATCCGTGGTGCGCCACCAGTTGGTTACGGCAAAATCCAGATACCGCTCGTCACCGGTCGCGGCGTAAAGCCGCACCCAGGTTGGCGGTGCCATGAACAACGAATCGCACCAGGACCAAAGTTCCTGTGCTTTTCCATGTGGTTGCGTGAAATCGAGGCCTGGTGCGTCTGAGGGATTCGTCAGAATGAAATCAAACCTTTCACGCAGGGGAGCGATCATTTTGTTTTCACGGTAAAGAAAATAAAGTTCCGTCCAGGTTTGTCCCTCGCACTGGTCGTCGGCGTGATATTTTCGCCCTTGGTACGCCGCCAGATCCCAATCGTTGGCCTCACCCTTGGCGAGCATGGCCGCGCGATATTTCGGGTCGCTGGAAATTCCGGCCAGGGCCATCATGCCCGCGTCGCCAACGGCCTGAACCCAGCCGGTCGGCCGGTTCGTGGCCGAGTGCGTCAGTTCCCAATCTCCCACGCGCTGCATCGCTGTCAGTACCGCATACGGCTTTACCGCTGACGAAAGGCTTGCCGTTAGCGTGATGGGCGGAGGCTGGGGACCAGGTATAGTAGTAGTTGTGCTGGATTGTGCGCAGAGCGGCAGGGTTGCGATGAAACAGTTCAATCCGATCAGCCAGCCGGTCAGGCAACTAAGATTCCCGGGAAGAGGAATGGTATTCATGTGCTTGGATTTGATTACCAGACATTCGGTTTGGCGTCAGGAAATTTATTGGGCCGTGTTGGTGGATCGGCCAGCTAATTTCTGCAATTCAATGCCGGCCAAAATGAACGGGCCGATGCCTTTGAGATCATTCTCCACCACCGGCTCGTTGACGTAATACTCGAACGAGCCGTCCCGGCCATAGCCCAGCCCGGCCACGGAACAGCAATGGGTCAGCGACCATTTCCCATCGCCGTTGTCCCGAATGAGATGCTCAATGATGACGCGATAACCTTTCAACACCGCCGGTTCATAGTTGCGCGGGAGATAGCCGTGGTTGATGCCCTTGGCCATTGCGTAAACGAACATGCCCGAGGCCGTGGCTTCGAGGTAATTGCCCTGGCGATGACCCGCGTCAACCACCTGCCACCAAAGGCCGGTCCCGGGATCCTGATATTTCACTGCACCGGCGCATAATTTTTGGAACGTAGCGATGATTTCGGGCCGTGCCGGATGGTTCGTCGGGAAATAATCGAGTACATCCACCATCGCCATGGCGTACCAGCCCATCGCGCGCCCCCAGAAGTTGGACGACGTGCCGGTGACTCTGTCCGCCCACGGCTGCGATTTGCTTTCATCCCAGCCATGATAAAACAATCCGGTTTTCGCGTCGTAAGTATGTTCGCCCGCCAGACGGATTTGTTTGGCCACATCGTCAAAATTGGTCGGTTCGTCAAACAACTTTGCGTACTCGGCGTAAAACGGTCCCGCCATATAGAGTCCATCCAGCCACATTTGATGCGGGTATCGTTGCTTGTGCCAGAACCCGCCATCGCTGGTGCGCGGTTGGGTTTTGAGCTGCTGACGCAGCCGCGCCGCGGCCGCGCGATAACGTTCGTCGTGGGTGATTTGCCAGAGTGCCAGCACGGTCCGGCCCGGCGCAACGTTGTCCAGACTCTCGTCCTGCGGTTTGTAACCGTTGATTTCTCCGTCCGCGGTGATGAATGAACCAATTGTATCCCCGGCAAATTTAAGGTCGCGCGGGTCGTTCGCCTGTTCATTCAGTTTGAGCAGGGCGAACGTGAACAAACCGGTGGTGTAATCCCATTTGGCCTTGCCGCCCGGATTCCATTCCAGGCTGTCGCCGCGCCGTGCCATTTCCGAATTTGCGATTCGCACCGACCACTGTAACGGCGTTGCCCCGGAATCCTCCGGTGCGGTATGCGACGTAGCCGCACAGGAAGTCAGAAGCCAGGGCACAAGACAAAAGGCAAAAGGCAAACGGTTGAACCAACTGCGATGAAATAATTTTTGCATTTTACCTTTTAAATTTTTAACTCACCGCCCCAACCAGCCGCCATCAACGTTGATTACCGAACCGTTGAGATAATCCGCGTCGCGGGAGGCCAGGAACACGCACATCCCCGCAATATCTTCCGGTTTGCCCCAACGGCCTTCGGGAATGCGCTCGACAATCGCTTGATTGCGTTTGGCGTCTTCACGCAAGGCCCTGGTGTTTTCGGTGGCAATGTATCCCGGCGCAATGGCGTTGACGTTGATGCGTTCCTTCGCCCATTCGTTGGCCAGCGCCTTGGTGACGCCGGCGATGCCGTGCTTGCTCGCCGTGTACGCGGGGACCCGGATGCCGCCTTGGAACGAAAGCAGCGATGCGATGTTGATGATCCTCAATCGCGCGTTGGCGGGCGATTGTTCGCGCCCACCCGTCAACCACCATTTCGCCACTGCCTGGCAAAGGAAAAATGGCGTGGATAAATTGGTGCGCAGGACCTCGTTCCAGTCCGCTTCAGGAAAATCCACCGCCGGCGCGCGGCGGATGATGCCGGCATTATTGACCAGTATGTCAATGCGCCCGGTCTTTTTTAAAATCGCCGCGGTCAAATCGGCCGCTTCCTTTTGCGTGCCTTTGCTTAAATCGGCGTTGACGGCAATGAATTTGCCGCCGGCGTCTTTTGCCTTCGACGCCGTTTCCGCCAGGTTGCTCCGCGCCACACCAGCGACCTGCGCGCCTTCCCGTGCGAACGCCACCGCAATGGCCTGGCCGATGCCCCGGCTCGCACCGGTGACAACGATCACTTTCTTTTCAAATCGCTTCATGACCCAATCGTTAGCTCGGAGGGACGAGTTACACGAGTCCCCACCATCTTCCGTCCAAGCCAATTCAGGGACTCGCATCGCTCGTCCCTCCGAATGAAATCTCGATGGTTTAGCGCAAATCCAGTGGCTTTACGCCATCCATGTCGTCAAATGTCTGGTTTTCGCCGGCCATGCCCCAGATGAACTTGTAGTTGCCGGTGCCGCAGCCGCAATGGATGGACCAGTTCGGCGACAGCACGGCGTCTTCGTTGTGCAAAAACAGGTGCCGCGTCTGCAGCGGCTCGCCCATGAAATGCGTCAGCACGTTTTCACCAAGGTCGAAATAAAAATAAATCTCCGTGCGCCGCCAATGCGTGTGCGGCGGGAACGAATTCCACACATTCCCTTCCTCCAGCGCGGTGAAACCCATCACCAACTGGCAACTCTGAATGCCACCGGTGTGGATGTACTTATGGATCGTTCGCTGGTTGGCTGCCGCCTGCGATCCCAGTGGCACGGGTGATGCATCCTTTGGTTTCATGGTCGCGGCCGGATGGGCCGCGTGCGCCGGACAGCTCAGAAAATAAAATTTGGCCGGATGCCGGGCATCCTTGCTTTCAAACGTCACTGATTTCGTTCCCATCGGCAGATAAGCACAATCCAACCGGTCGAGCGAAAACGATTTGCCATCGGCATGGACCACACCCGGCCCGCCGACGTTGATGGCGCCCAGTTCGCGGCGCTCGAGGAAAAAGGCGCGTCCGGTTTCCTTGTGGTTCGGCAGGTCCACCGGTTTCAACGGCATGACACCGCCGACGACCAGGCGGTCGAGATCGGTGAACACGCCGCGCAGTTCGCCCGGTGCGAACAGGTTGGTGACGGCAAAAGTATCGCGAAGCTGTTGGGTGGCCAGGGTCGCCGCATCCTGCGGACGCGGCATCCGGCGGATGGTGTCTTCGAACATGCCCACAGTTTTGCAAAAGTGAAACCTTCGGGCAAAACTTTTAACCGTGAATTAAATGCACTGCGATCTCAAAGTTCTCCCGGATAACTCAAATGGAAGCGGGATGCATTGCGAGCACCCCGATTCCATTTCATGACATCATCGGCTGGGTAATTTTCCTCAAGGATTGTAATTGGTGCTGCTCAACATGAAGAATTGTTGCGGCGAGCCGGTGGTTATCACATTGGTGCCGACGAAGGTATAGGCACTTCCGCCCAGGACATTGGTTGCCACTGTCTTCCATTGGTTCGGCGGTCGGGCAATATTGGTCGTCATCAACAGATAGGCGGTCGCGCCCACCTGGCCGTTGGTGCCGTTGATGACCGCATTCGCACCCTGCGGACTGAAGCTGGTGATCAGCGGCGAGTTGGTAAGGACTACGAAGCCGAGGCTGACCTGAACACTTCCGTCTACCGCCAGGTTGTTGGCCCACGTCACTCCGCCTCCGGTCACTGCCAGCGCTGTGCCATTCTCAACCGGGCCGCTGAGAATTTTGAACCTGTCACCCACAGCCAGAGGTGTCGCTCCGCTGTTCGTGATGGTTACCGTTCCCGTCCCGCCGTTGGTAATGGTGCCGGTGACGGAGATGATGTCATTCGATTGCGCGAGCGATTTGTTCACGCGAATATAGACATTGCCATTGAGGAAGCTCACGTTACCGTTGACGGTGAAGGTGCCGATGGCGTTCGCCGAACCGCCGCCGAGACTCCCATTAGTCACAGTCAGCGGGCTGGTAATGCTGCCGCTGCCGGCCAGCAGCCCGGCGTTGACTGCCGTGGGGCCGGTGTAGGTGTTGGCAGCGTTCAGATAGGCCGCGCCGCTGCCCTGCTCGATCACTCCGCCCAGGCCAGGGGCAGCCTCAGAAATCGTTCCGTTATAGATCTGAGCGCCAGTGCTGTTGTTGAAGACAAGCCGCATCCCCGTCACACTCGAATTGGTCTCGAGTTCACTGAGGATAATGGCGGAACTGTTAGTGAACGGAGCATTCAAGTATACCCAGTTTTGGCCGTTGGTAGCCGTGGTACTATTGGTGAAGGTCAAGGTGGTCCCCGGATTGCCAATCAATGTTCCCAGTAACGAGGCGGACTGCTGGCCCGACTGGTCAGTCAGCCAGGTGCTGTTGGCCGTCACCGAGATATTGTTGCTGAGGCCCGTGCCACCGTTGCCCTTGAGTTTGCTCTCCAGCGTGCCGCCGGCCAGAGTGATCGGCCCGGCGCCTAAACTGTTCCAATTTTGGATATACACCGTGCCGTTGTCGATGACGGTCCCGCCCGTGTAGGAGTTGGCTGCGAAGACGCCGGCGCCCACGGTATTGCTGATGGTCAGCCGCCCCGCACCGGTCACCAGCAGTTCACCGGAACCAGCCAGGGTACCACTGCCGGCCCAGGTTAACTGCTGACTCGTGCTATACGTCATGAGTGTCGGAGTCAGCGTGCCAAAAAGGGTAATGATCTGGCCGTAGGAGCCGCCGGGATAGCTGTCATCAAAGGTAACGTTGTCGCCCTCGTTGAAAACTGCGGCACCGCTGTTCCAGTTGAATGAAGTGGATATGTCCCACCATTCCTGGTTGAAAGCATTGCCCGACCACACCAGATTGTTTGGCGCATCCAGAGTCAAAGAGTTGGTGGTGCTGTAGGTGATGGAAACACTGCAAGGATTGGTAACGCTGCAATAATAGTTGCCAATATCGCCAGTCGTGGCCGGCCAGATTACCAGCATATTTGACGTCGAGCCTGTGAGGTGCGAATCATCCGTCAGTGGATTGCCATCCTTATACCACTGGTAACCCAGTTGGTCACCGGTGGCCGACACAATAAACTGGGCCCGGCTGTTGGTGGCCGTGACCGCAGGAGAAGGCTCGGTCACGATGTTCACGGGCGCCAGCACGTAAACCGATACGCTGTTGGACATCCAGCCAAAGTTTCCAGTCACGCTATTGCTGGCCAGGATGGAGTAATTGGCAATGGTGGAATACAACCCGAAATTGAGCGCTGAACCGGTGCCAGCGAGCGTGACGCCGGCGTAAACATTATTAGTATAAAGCAGGTAATTATTGGTTGTCACTGAACCGCTCAAATTAATCGGAAACATGTCGCCCGGGCAGCCCGTTCCGCCACCCGTTACGCCAAAGAGCGGGCCGGGCGCGGGAGTGGCCGCAGGCGTAACGCCGGACCAGGTGCTATCGAACCGGATTTCGTCCACCTGAAAGACGTTGAGCGAGTAGCTGGCGAAAATTTTCCGGTTATTCAACACGATACCATTAAAGAACGCGACATTGGGTGCGTTCGTGGTGCTGATCGTGGGCGGGGGAATACTGGCATTGTCGCCAAAGGGCGTCGGGTCAACCCAGAGATCCGCCTCGTCGATGCCGCCGGGGACCTTCACATAACGCATGACAATCAAGTGCGGAACATTTTTGGTCAGCACCGGGGTGGCGGCAGAAAAATTGGCGGCACCCCGGTAGTTCTTGGTAAGCTTGATACGATAGTCCGGGGTAAGCCATACGGCAAAGTAGACACTCGAGAAGGACCCGGCGTTGATGTTTGTGGACGCGCCCGTCACCACGTTATAAATCGCCCGATCGTAAACGGCACCGCCGTTATCCTGGTAGTTTAAGAGGAAGGAAGTATAAAAGGTATTGCTTTGACTCGTGAAGACCGCGCCACGATCAGCGCTGGTGCTTGATGTCGGCACCTCCTGAACGCCATTCGGGTTAACATTGGTGGGGTCAGGCAGCAAAGCGATATAGGACAGTGCAGCGCTGTTTGTGATCACGTATGTGGTAACCCCATTGCTGTTGCCCTGGCCGAAATTCCAGTAGTTTGAGGTTATGTCAGCACCGAGATTCAACGGCGTGTTGGTATATTCACTAAACGGCTCGTAAACCGGCCAGGTGAACTGGGCCCGGGCGACAGGAAGCATAAGGAGGAGGCCGCAGGCTGCTGCCACACTTTTCAACAACTTGAATTTGGATTATAGTCCACCGGCTGTGTTGTTTGTGACTGTCTTCATAGTGGGAGGTCTGTTTCGGTTTTGAGGTGAGGTGATGGTTCTTGAAATCGCATTGCTGGGGCTGGATCACTTCGTCCTTGGGAAAAGTCACCGCTAATGGCCATTGGCTGTATCCGTGGCAATCCAGAGGTCGTTTCTATTGGGGCTGGCGGCCATGCTGTAGAAATCAATGTAGCGAATAAACTGCACGCTTCCATCCATGCGGCCAATATCTGCGCCCGAGCCGCCGTGCTGCTCGCCTATGCCTTCACCGGGGCCAGCCGCGCCGTCCTTGAAGGGAGCCACCGAGTTCGTGGTGCAGTTCGCCTCCCACAGCACAATCGCGTCCCCCCGGAAGGCAGTGATCTTTTGTGGCTGGTTCTGGCTGAAGTTGGCAACGCCCCAATTCATCACATAACTGTCGAACTTGATTTGACGGCTGCTAAACAGGGACGCGTACTTTGGCGGCGGATCTAACGGGCACTGGTACATCTGCCAAACTTTGGGAACTTTGTGATTCGGCCCGATATTGTTGACCGACGTTCCTGTCACCTTGCCGTTGCTTATATATTGCCAGAAGGCGCCTCCCTCCGGACCCAGCAGCGTCCAGGACACACCCGCAGGGATCCCGTGGCCCAGACCCGCTGGCGTGAGGCCGGTTCGGTACAACCAACCCGGCGGATCCCCACCCGGAGTTGCAGAATTCCAGGAAAAGGCCGAATCAGCGTTTGGGTGGGCAATGACTTGATTGTTGTCGTCGGCGCACATGGTATTGGCCACGAGCAATTCTTTGAGGTTATTGATGCAGATGGTGCGCTGGGCCTTTTCTTTCGCTGCCGCCAGCGCCGGCAGCAGTATCGCGGCCAGAATTGCGATGATCGCGATCACCACTAACAATTCAATCAGGGTAAACCCGGCCGGCCGCCGCAACTTCCACTGAAAACCTTTTACGCCGCCGTTGCGCGCCATAACTCCCCGTGTGGCCATAAAGAATCGGATTTCTTTCACAAAGGTATAATACTTTTTTATCATCTCCCATAAATGTTCCAATGCAAAAATTGTCAAAACATTTGCAAAAAATGATAATTTGCCCCCTCGAACCTGCGGCTGGCTTCAAATAAAGCACGTCCCCGTCTGCGCGTCATCCGGCTTAAAAGAACCTCTTGTTGGCCAATGGTTAACTGAGGTTTCTCCAGTCACAGGTCCTCGGCACCGAGTTTGCGTTTTTTGTATTGCCGGTCCACTCCTGCGCACTAAGAGGTCTAACATCCAGAGCCCAGGCAGGCGGGCCACGACCAGCCGCTGTTCTGGCTTCGCCATTTCTCCGATGGCTTAAATGGCGGCGGCGCGGTGTTGGAAAACATGAGGTCATCCGGCATCCTCGCCTATGTCCAATCTGCCACGTGCTTCCAAAGGGCTAAAAGGTGAAACAGGCGAATGAGCAACTTTTTCGGGATCAGATGATCCGGCGCAGGAGAGGCGTACGGCGCAGGACCAGATGCACGACCGCCAGCGTGGCCAGGAACGCCAGCGGCGCCACCATAAGCCATTTCACGAGCGGCGGCAGCGCCAGCCCTACGGACATTTGTGAGACTGCCACGACCACCGGCGGATGGATGAAATAGATTCCGAATGAGTTGTCAGACGTCAGCTTCGAGACCCGGCCCCGGCCGTTGAAGTGTTCACGGTAAAGCACCGGCAACCCGGCGCACATCGCCATGCAGAAAAGTGATTCCCACAAGGCATAACCCGCACTCTGCCACCGCCAGCCGCCCACATACGCGGCAACACCCTGTTGAAGTCCGCCCCCCAAAATGAGCAGCCCAAACCACGCCATCGGGCTGAAGATCGCCGCGCCGACCAGCACTCCGTAGCCGAGCCGCCTTGGCAGGCTGGCAAACCAGTTGTTGCGGTACGCCACATTGCCAAGCACGAACAGGACTATGTACTGCGTGAAGAAACCTGGTTGAAAATAAAGAAAACCCTTTCCCATCGGTTCCTCCGTACGGATCAGAAACGCGAACATCGCAATTACCAACCCCACGCCCATCAAACCGGCCAGGCCGGGTGCAGGCAGCACGGAGGTTCTTTCCTTTGCCGGCACGATAATCCTAAACAGGCCATAGACCAGGCAGAAGATCAGCAGCGCGATGGCAAACCACATCGGTCCTCCACCAGTGAGCCAGTCGCCGGAGGCCAGAAAGGTGCGATAATAATCCGCCAGGCTGCCTTTGCCGGCCCGCAACAGGTAATGCATCAGCAGTGGCTGAATAACGAAGATGTAGATCAGCGATGGCAGACCAAGCCGCACGAATCGGTCGGCCATGAACCGTCGGAACCCTTTGCGGTCGAACGCGCCGGGAACGAAATATCCGGCAAGCAGGAAAAGTATCCCCATGAAGAAAGCCTGGGAATGCACTTCGAATGTGAGGAATACGACGGGAGAAAAGTTATCCACCGGCTTCGGATCGCTGTAATACCAACTGCCGATGTGGCTGTAGGTTATCGCGGTGTGAAAGGCCACGACCCAAACAATCATCGTCGAGCGCAGATTGTCTATGTAGCCGAGCCGGGCGTTGCTTTGCGGTTGGCCGGGCATGATTTCATCTCGTCAATGGCATGATCTGAACCTCGACGTCCGGAATCGCAAAAATTTTCGGGGCAGCCTGACCGCGCCATCCTGTCGCCCGCTCGCGATATTATACATCGGAGCTGGCACCAGCGCGGCGTCAAGTGGCGTCATCGTCATTCAAATCTTCGCGACCGTCTCCATGAAAGAATCACACCAGTCAACGGCATCGCCAGCGGGAAGAACAATACAGCGAGGGTCCATGGCAAAGGGTCATTGTCACGATAGGAATCTATCACTAAGTAAGAACTGACTGAGGCAAATCCCAGACACAGCCACCGTGTGCCGCGGCGCCACCAGGGTAAAAATGCCAACATGATCACGATGCCGGCCGCTACATACGCTTTCATCAATTCGATTTGAGCCATGGCCGCAAGGTAACCCTCACCTCCGTCGGCCAGGAATGGATGGACAATGGTGTTCATGCGCACAAAGCCGCCTGGCATTCCCAATCCCGCATGGCGGGTTTACGACTGCAATCTTGCCTTTCAAATCTCATCGCTCAATCCAAAACTGAAGGTGCAGTGGTCGTCGGCCGTAGCGCGGTTTTGGCGCACATCTCGTTTCTCCTCGGTTCGAATCTTCAGCGGAGGACATCTCGCATCCCGCCGACGATGTTGCTGCCGATGGTCAGGCCAAATCGGATGCACAGATAAATGACCACGCCCGTAATGCTCCATAATATGATTATTACCACTCGATCTGCCTTGTCGTCAGGCTCGCGCAGCTTGCCAAGGTCATCCCGCCACCGTGGAAGAATTTGCATGCACCACCAGATTCCAAGCGCAAAGATAATCGCCTGGACGAGCATCCAAGGGGTTAGAAACATATCGTGCGCCTATAACGTCCAGAGCCCAGAGAATTTCTGGTATGTGCTCCAAAGTTATTCAGCCGTCGGCCCCGGCGAGTTCTCGCTTACTCTCCTCGCCGCCGGCTGAATAACTTTGGAGCATATACCCGGCACGCGGGACACAGCCGGCGGCCGTTCTGGCTTCACCATTTCCCCAATGGGTCAAATGCCTTCAGGGCGGTGTTGGAAAACATGAGGTTATCTGGCGTCTTCATCAATGTCCAATCTGCGACGCGCCGTTAATGGGCTAAAAGGCGAGGTCGGCGAAAGAACAAACTCTCGAACGCCACCCTCATTCGGACCAACCAACTCGACGCGAACCAGAGAAACATCGTCACGCTTGTGGTCAATAAAATACCCTGCCGCATCTTCCTTCGAGTCGGCGGGCAACTCGTCATAGTACATTTTCCCGTCATGCTTCCAGTGCATGCCGAAGATAAATCGCTCTATCATAAACGCGAACGACGCCGGGCGTTTAGGTATCTATCATATCGGACGCATAACAAGGCGTCATGGGGTGAAAATCGCGCCCGCCAAGTAGCGAGTCAATAGCCTTTTATTGAGAAACCGATGTGGGTGTCGAGGGAGGGGATTTCTGGCAGCGACGGCTCGCCGAGCCGTCCGGCGAGAGTTCCGCATCCCTTCTTAGACGCTTCGGCCTGTTTCGGATATTGCAGGGCGACGTCCCTGCCTCGGCTCGACGGAGTCTCGCCCCACCGGATTGGTCGGCGGCTACGAATACTTGACGGCGGAGCGGTCGCAGTTTTTACTGGCGGTTGAAATCGCATGGCAAAATTATTTCTCGGACTGGATTCCAGCACGCAAAGCCTGAGCGCGGTGGTGATTGATTACGAGCGGCGCCGGGTGGTGTATGACAAATCGTTGAACTTCGACCAGGCGTTGCCGCAGTACAAAACTCAAAACGGGGTGCTGCCCCATCGCGATCCACTGGTCAAACATAGCCCGCCGTTGATGTGGGCCGCGGCGCTGGATTTGCTCCTGGCCGCGATGCAAAAGGATGGTGTGGCACTGGGCGACATTCTGGCCGTGAGCGGCAGCGGCCAGCAGCATGGCTCGGTTTATCTCAATGCGCGCGCGGCGGAGGCGCTGGCCAATCTGGATCCCGGAATGAGTCTGGTGGAAAATTTGAAGGGAGTTTTTTCGCGCCGGACTTCGCCGATTTGGATGGATTCCTCGACGGCGGTGGAGTGTGCCGAGATTCGGAAGAAACTGGGCGGCATCCAACGGACGGCGCAGCAAACCGGATCGGATACTTTCGAACGGTTCACCGGCCCGCAAATCCGCAAGTTTTACAGGATCGACCCGGAAGCTTATGCCCAAACCGAGCACATTGCGCTCGTCAGCTCGTTCATGGCGTCACTGCTGGCCGGGCAAATCGCGCCGATTGATTACGGCGACGGCGCGGGGATGAACCTGATGGACATTCACCAAAAGGTCTGGCATCCGGGCGCGCTCAAGGCGACCGCGCCGGGTTTGCGGCACAGACTCCCATCGCTGGCCGATTCGTCGAAAATCGTCGGACCGGTCAGCAACTATTTTGTGAAGAAGCATGGATTGAATCCCGCCGCGCAGGCATTGGTCTGGTCGGGTGACAATCCGTGCAGCCTCGTCGGATTGGGGCTTATCAAGCAGGGCAGGGTGGCCATCAGCCTGGGCACGAGTGACACGTATTTCGGTTCGATGAGAAGCTGCCGCACCGATGATTTCGGCGAAGGCCACGTGTTCGGCTCGCCGGCGGGTGGTTACATGTCGTTGATCTGTTTCAAAAACGGGTCGCTCGCGCGCGAAAAAATCCGGGATGCTTACGGTGTCAAAAGCTGGAAGGAATTCGGCGAGTTGATGGCCACTACCCCCCCGGGTAACGATGGCGGGATTTTATTACCCTGGTTCGAGGCGGAGATTGTCCCGCGCGTGAACCGGCCCGGCATTCACCGCTTTGATCTGGACGAGCAGGGCGCCGCGGCAAACTGCCGCGCGATTGTGGAGGCGCAGATGCTGTCCAAGCGGCTGCATGCGCAGTGGATGAAGGTTGAGCCGGACTGTATTTACGCCACGGGCGGCGCGTCGAACGATCCGGCGTTGTTGCGGGTGATGGCCGACGTGATGAACTGCCGCGTGTTGCGTATTGAGATTTCCAAGAGCGCCGCACTCGGTGCCGCCTTGCTGGCGGCACACGGCTGGCTGGTTCAAGCGGGAGAAAAACCGGGCTGGGAGGAACTGGTGGCCGGATTCACCGATCCGATTCCCGGCAGCGAGGTCCGTCCGGACCCGAAAGCCGCGCGCGTTTATGACCGGCTCGTCGAGAAATACGCGGCGTGTGAGCGCGAAGCGCTGAAACAGATTAGTGCTTGAAAAGTTGAACCGCAACCTCGCGGATGAAATCCCGCTGAGATTGCTTTGCTGTTCAAACACGGCGGCGGCGCGAAGTCAGACGGCGCCGCTCGCCAGACTCAAGGCTTCCGAAAATAGATGTAGCAAACGGTGCCGAACGCTGCGACTGAAGCCAGCAGACATGCGGCTGCGCCGATGTCCTCCATCCCGATTGCCTTGATGATGCCGATCGTGCCGGCCACCAGACAGCCCAGCACGGCGTATCCGACTACGGCCTCTCCGCTGATAACACGTTTGATAACTTTGGCATCACTTACCTGACTCAGGATTTTTGTTGCTGTTGTCATAAATCCTCCATTGGTCTCGTTGCTTTGCGGTAATTGTCCAGCGACAGACGCAGGGCTTCAATTGGGGTGTTCAACCCAGGAACGCCAAGTGCCGCGGATGATGAAAATATGAGCAACCTTCTGGCTGCAAGGTGGTTATTCCACGACGCGCCGGCCTTGCTTGCGATTGTGGTATTGCTCATGGATCCATTTGTAAGTCACCGTCAGGCCCTCGTCCAAGGGAGTGTTTGGCTCCCACTTGAGCATTTTCTTGATGAAGGTGTTGTCGCTGTTACGGCCGGCCACGCCCCGGGGAGCATCCAGGTCGTAATGGCGCTTGAGCTTCACGCCGGCAATTTTCTCAATCTTCGAGAGGAGTTCGTTGACGGAGACCAGTTCACTGGTGCCCAGATTGATCGGCGTGGCAATCAAATCATCGCAGTGCATGATCAGGTCGATGCCTTTCACACAATCGTCAATGTACATGAAGCTGCGCGTCGGCGTCCCGTCCCCCCAAAGCGTGATGTCCTTTTTGCCGGTATCCATGGCTTCGATGACCTTGCGACAGAGGGCGGCGGGGGCTTTTTCGCGTCCGCCGTCCCAGGTGCCGTGCGGGCCATAGACATTGTGGAACCGGGCGATTAACGTTTTCATTCCGCGTTCGGCCCAGTATTCCTGGCAGAACATTTCCGAAACGAGTTTTTCCCAGCCGTAACCCCGTTCGGCCATGGCCGGATAGGCATCGGATTCTTTCAGCGCGCGGACCTTCGGGTCCTGCTGCAGCAATGTGTTGTAGGCACAGGCGGAGCTGGAGTAAAAATAGCGGCGCACCCCCGCGCGGTAAGCCGCCTCGACCATGTGCGTGTTGATGAGGATGGAACGCAGGCATTCGACCCGGAAACGTTCAATGAAGCCCATGCCGCCCATGTCGGCAGCCAATTGGTACACCTCCACCGCGCCTTCACAAGCGCGATGGCAATTGTCTTCGTGGCTGACATCCAGGCAGAGATTTTCCACGCCCGGCACCTTGAGATACCATTCGTAGAGCGGTTTCTTGTCCACGGCGCGGATGCGTTGGAAGCCCTTTTGCTTGAAATAAAGCGCCAGGTTGCCGCCAATAAATCCACCGGCGCCGGTGATGACAATCAGATCATCCTTTTTCAGGGCCGGGTCTTTTTCGACAAGTCGTTTTGTTTCCATATCATCGGTATTGAGTACAACCAAGGGTGAACGTCCGGGGTTTAATTGCTCAATGCCCAATCAAGTTGAACACGGAAAAATTCGCCGCCACCGACCACTACAAATTGATTTTGCATGAGAGGGATAATTTTGCTCGATAGCCGGCGGCGTGGCAATCCCATTTTTCAGGAACGAGTCCCCATTGCCATCCGGACGACCGGGGGAAGCATGGCGGCCAGGTTCGCGCCTGGCGGCTTGTATTTACCGGGCGGCGTCAAAGCCGGTTATGCCAGACCGCAGTTGGTTTGGCGACGTCGAAGCGGACCCGCTGTTGCGGACTTTGGAGCGTGTAAATGGAATAACTGGTTGGTTTGAGTGAATAGTGGCCGGCCATCAACTTGCGTAAACGATATTCCAGGATCCAGACGGGTTTGAACAACCGAAGCCACCGGGGGATCGTCGCCAGAATCTCATTTTTCTCTCGAATCGCATTCGGCTTTAGATTCATGTTTTCACCGGTATCGGCAAAAGCGGAGGTGAAGGAATCGCAGACGGTCATGGGAATATGGCTTTCCAGCATTGCCTGAACCCAAAACCCGTCACCGAGATCGCGCCAGCGCGGGTCAAAGACGATGCCGCGCTCATGCACCACCCGCCGCCGGAGGAACAACGCGCAGGTAAAGACCGGGAAACGAAACCAGAGGGAGTGCCGGTAAGGCACCAGTGAATGGCGATGGCAGATGTATTTTCCTTCACCGTTGATGATGATGCTGCCGGCCAGCACCACTTCGATTTTTGGGTTTGCGGCAAAAAAATCGTGAATGGTTTTAAGCGCGCCGGGCAGATACTGTTCATCACAATTCAAATAAGCCAGGATATCACCTTGAGCGCGCCGGAAACCCCGGTTGACGGCATCGTACATCCCCGTATCTTTTTCGATGAATGCCCGCACGCGCGGGTCACGGGGCAGCCAATCCTGCGTGCCGTCATCCGAACAGGAGTCCTGGACAATGTGTTCGAATTCAACGCCTTCCTGGTCAGCCACTGATGCGATACAAAGCTTGAGCCATTTTGAATTGCGGAAACTGGGGGTTACAATGGAAAATCTCATCGATTTTGGCGCCGGGTGGCAACGATGGCGAACGTGTTAGCGAAGCCCAGCCTGACGCCCAGGTGCTGGAACAAGGATGATTGCGTGCTCCAATATTTTTGGATTTCGCAGGTGAAGCCTTCGGCTTCGAATAATTGCTGGATTGACACCTGATCCACCCCGTTTCGGACGACGTGATACTCGACAACGTCTTCCGACAAATCTGCGCGACAAATGCCACAGAGCCGGCGCAACCGTGTTTTGAAACCCTGGACGTAATTTCCCTGAAACAACCGCCAGGCGAAATAAGACGAACGGTCGAACCAGTAGGCTCCTTTCCCGAGAGTATCGTACCGCAGCGGATCTTGAAAGGTGAAGAACAGACCATTGGGCCGGATTAAGCCGGCCGACATGCGGCAGAGCTTCAGGTAATCAGGAATATGATGAAGAAACGAACTCGCGCAGATAAGATCAAACCTTCTGCCCGATTTTTCGTATTGCGCAAGCGTTTCGAAAATGTCCCCTACCGCGAGGGTCAGCCGCGGTTCAAATCCAGCAGCGCGTGCGACAAGAATGTCCATCAATGCCTGCGTGGCATCCGCCGCAGTGACGGAAGCTCCCATTTCCAACAATGGCAACGTTAACATTCCGGCACCCGCTCCCATATCGAGCACTTCCGGGTGATCACCCCTTTGGCGGACCTGTGCAAAAACGTCACGGACTTTGCCAAGCATACTCGTTGCCAGGGCCGGGTGTTTCAAATGAGGCGATCCCCTGACGAATTTTTTCTCGCCCACGCGACTGAAATGTTCGCTGTTTACCGATGCTGATTTCGTCGGACTGTCAATGGGTTCCGTCATGGCCTCAATTATTTCGAGACATCTTCAAGTTGCTATCGTCAAACCGGTGTCACCCTGGTTGAAAGTGGGCCGGGCATGCTGAAGGGATGAGGCTCTCACAATGGCAAATCGTCCGCCAGCAGCCGGATCTGTGAACCGGGTACGGCAAACGGAAAAGTTGGTAAGGCGGAAGTGTCCCCGGTAGATCATTTTCACATTGCAGTTTAACTGTGAGACGATTTCGTTATTACGCATCCTACAACAAACATTTCATGGTTTTCAATTAAAATTACCTATTTTGAGGTGCGGAACCGTTGCGCAATGGGAATACGACGGCCGATACCAAAGGCGCGGGGCGACACCTTCAATCCCGGCGCCGCCTGGCGGCGTTTGTATTCGCTGAAGGTTATTTTATTGATGACGTCGTTCACGACCGCAGCCTCAAACCCGCGCGCAATAATCTCCGGTTTGCTCAGATTTTGCACGACGTAGGCGTCCAGGATCTGGTCCAGGATTTCATAAGCGGGCAGGGAGTCCTGATCCTTTTGGTTCGGGCGCAACTCGGCGCTGGGCGGTTTGGTGAGGGAAGCGGCGGGAATGGTTTCACATTCGCGGTTTACCCAGCGTGAAATTTTATAGACGTCCATCTTGAAAACGTCGGCCAGGGGCGCCAGCGCGCCGCACATGTCACCGTACAGCGTGCAATAGCCGACGGCCATCTCCGACTTGTTGCCGGTCGTCAGCACCAGCGCGCCGAATTTGTTGGACAGCGCCATCAAGGTGACACCGCGCAAGCGTGATTGGATATTTTCCTCGGCTTCATTGGGTTTGGTCCCGGCAAACACTTTGGCCAGTTGTTGTTCAACTGACTGAAAAACAGTTTCAATCGGCAGGACTTCGTATCGAATGCCCAAGTTCTTTGCCAGTGCCGCAGCGTCGCTCAGACTGCCCTGGCTCGAATACCGCGCCGGCAGGGACACGCCCATGACCTGGTCCGGTCCCAACGCTTCCGCGGCCAGGACGGCAACCAGGGCCGAATCAATGCCGCCGGAGAGACCGACAATAGCCGATTGGAAACCGCATTTGCCGACGTAATCGCGAATACCCAGGGACAGCGCAGCGAATAATTGTTGTTCCCGCGCCGGCCATTCGACTTTTGGCGTTGGCGAGTCGGCGGCCCAATCCACCACCAACAGATCTTCTGCAAATCCCTTGCCCAAGGCCAGTGCTTCACCGCGTTGATTAAGGACGACGCTATGGCCGTCGAAGATCAATTCATCGTTTGCGCCGGTGAGATTCACGTAGGCCAGCGGCACAGCTTCGTCCCGTGCCACCCGCTGGAGCATTTCCAATCGCACACGCTCCTTGCCGTCATGCCACGGCGACGCGGAGATGTTGACGATGGCCTGGGCGCCTTGCGCGACGAGTTCCTTGATGGGGTCGCGGCGATACAGCCGCTCGGGCCAAAAATCCTGATCGTTCCAAATGTCTTCACAAATCGTAATGCCCAGCTTGCGGCCATTAAACTCAAAAGGCGCGACGGTTTTCGCGGGTTCGAAATAACGGTCTTCATCAAAAACATCGTAAGTCGGCAACAGACATTTGTGCGTGCGCCAGATGATTTTCCCGTTTTGCAGGACGGCGGCGGAATTGTAAAGGGCGCGTCCGGGTCGATCAGGATTTTGGTCCACGTAGCCGACACAGAGGGGAATTTTACCGATGCTTTTCGCGGTGTCCGCCAGCGTCGCGAGACTGGTATTGACAAAATCCGCGCGCAGCAACAAATCCCGCGGGGGGTAACCACATAAAAACAACTCCGGCGCGAGGACAAACTCGGCACCGCGGGCGCAGGCTTTTTCATAACCCGCCAGGAGGTTCCGGCGGTTGGCCGCAAAATCACCAACGGTCGAGTTCAGTTGTAGCAGGCCGAGATTCAATGAGGTTGAGGATAGAAACTACCGACCGTTTCGCAACGTTTTCCTCGTCCCCCGCCGGCAGGTCGCCCGGTTGGGCCGCAATTGAGTTTAATCGCGCTTGACCGGGAAATAAACTCTTGTACGAAAAAGCACGGTGCTATTCAATACCCGGGTGCCATTGGTGTAATGCAAAAGAGAACTTCCAGCCGGCTCGCCTTTTCATTTCTTTGTGAAAACCCGCAACACCAGACGGCGCTGACGACATTTTTCCGCGAGTATCTGGTTCATTCCCTCAATCATTTTGAAGATTTGGAATGGCTGGTTTTTGCCGGGCCAAACCAGGAGATGGGGATCGAACATCCGCGGCTGCGCTACGATCGTGAATATCCGGCCAATGATCGAATGAAAGCCCGTTTATGGGCGGATCAATTTCGCGTCGGGCCGCGGTCAAGGCAGCTCGGCGCCGCCGGACTTTTCACGATTGGTTTCGTGCCGGTGCGAGCGCCACTGCCGGTCTTCATGGGCGTCAACGCCCTTTTGCACCTGGACAAGCAGAACTGCCCTGGTTTTTTGCGGCGCTGGTATCGAAATTGGAACATCACCCGCGGGATGCGCAAGGCATCTTTGGTGATTGCCAATTCCGCGTTCACCGCGTCGCGATTGCGCGAGGCATTTCCGGCGTGCGCGGGCAAACTGTTCGTGAGTCATGAAGGGACGCTGCCGGAATTCACTCCGCGGCGCGAACCGGGCGAGACCGGGGCGCTGGAAAAAGCGCTGCAAATTAAACCGGGCTATCTTTTGTGGGTTTCCAATTTGCATCATTACAAGCAGGCACCGCTGTTTTTGGAGGGTTACGCGGACTTGCCGGCCGAAGTCCGCGCTCGAATGCCGGTGGTCATGCTTGGCGGCGATTGGGGGGGCGCGGCGGCGGTCAACGAATTGATTAAAACCCGGGATCTCCAGTCCAATGTGCGGGTGATGGGCTGGGTGGATGCCAAATGGCTCGCGCCGTTGTATCGGCACGCTCTGGCCTATGTTCTGCCCAGCCGCGAAGAAACATTCGGTCGCACCATCACCGAAGCCCTGTCCTGCGGAACTCTCTGCGTGCTGAACGATATTCCCATCGCGCACGAAATTTCCGGTGGTCACGCATTGATCATTGATTTTAATAACCGCGCTTTGGTGACGGCGACCTTGCGGCGGTTGCTGGAAGAGCCGGCATTGAGCGGGCAAATCCGGACCCGGGGCCTGGAGCAGGCGAAAAAATTCAGTTTTGAACGCATGGCCATCGAACGCGTCGGCGCAGTTCGCGAATGGCTGAAGAAAAACACCGGATAATCAGCGAGTCGCAATTGGATTGCACACAAATGCCGCCTGCGTCGGCTTCGAACAAGTCAACCATCCGAAGGGTTTCGAAAGGTGTTGCCACATCCGATATCCCACCAGGGTGGAAGGAATCCCCAGGCCAAGGCTGAACACCTGGGCCAGGATTCGGACGAGTCCGGCGCCCGGCCCTGAGTCCTGAGTGAAGAACGGTTGAGTCCAATAAGTCCAGGGATCAGCTTCCTGATAACAAATCATCCGCAACCCGCTCGCCTGCAGCCAATCCACAATTTTTCCGTGATCGACCGTGTGAATGTGGTGTGGATTGGCTCGGCGCTCGTTCAGCGGCAGGAGGACTACGAGCGCACCATCCGGGTTCAGGCACGCCTTCAACCTTCGCAGGGCATCAACCGGGTCCGGCAGGTGCTCCAGAACATGGCTGCAGAGCACCACGTCGTAAGATTGCTGCAGCAACGGGTGCGTTGTCCAGTGCTCGGGATCGATGGGAGCCAGCGTTACCTGCGAATGGCCGCATAGGGCAAGCATTCGCCCCACCTCTTCCACCGTTACGGGATCCATTTCGACCCCAAACAACCGCGTGTTCAAGGGGCAATATCGAAAGAAGGTCCCTGCGCCGAATCCGTAGTCGAAGAACGATTTGCCGGCGAGATTAATTCCGGCTTTGTGGAGGATCTGCTGGCTGAGCAGCACTTTTGACATTCGCATGTAAGCCATATGGTGAAGCGCACTTTGCCGGCCTCGATAGACTGTCTCAAAGACTTGCTGTGTCGCCATATCGTCCATTTCGAATTCAAAGCTACGGGGAGCCACCGGCCGGCACAATGGAAAATGAGTCCTCCGCCGGAATCGCGCTCACCGACCAGGCGGCCGTGGGAAATCCTGTCCGGATGCCGGCACAGGCGCTGCTTGATTTAAAATGGGTGTGTTTAGAAACGGAGACGGTCGTGTCCGTCGTACGAACGAAGCCACTGGACGGTTTCAGCCACCGCGTCGTCCAGGGTAATTGGGCCGGGACCGAGCAGTTCAAATGTTGCCGACATGGGCGCCTGATCGGAAGTGATCATGCTGCGATAGCGTGACGAATGGATGAGGAATTCGCGTCCGCGCACCTTGCCGATGAGATCACCCGCCAGGGCCACGGTGCGCAACAAAGGCCGGGGCACTACCGTCACCGGGCGGCCTCGCAAGGCAAGAGAAAAACCGTTGACCCAATCACGCAAATCCCGCGGCGCATCGCCGACATAAAAAGTTTTGCCATTGATTTTTGCTGTGTCAGCCTCCATTAGCCCCGCCATTTGTCGTACCACGTTGCCGACATAGCCGTAAGAGCGGACGACAGGCTCACCGCCGGGATGAAGATAAAAGCCGCGCTGGATCGCGCGCCAAACCTGTTTTCGGTAGCGCAGATGCCACGGTCCCCAAATGTTTGTGGGCCGGACCATGACCCATGGGCATTTCAAACCGGCGCGGCGGGTGGCGCGTTCCGTCTCCACCTTGCTCCAGCCGTACACGGTGTGCGGACAATAATCCTGGTCGTCCGAAGGTGGATGTCCGGGCCGGCAAACATATTGGGAAGAGGTGATCAACGCTCTTTCCAGCGACGGGCTGGCGGCCGCGGCAGCCAGGACATTCGCCGCGCCAACGGTATTCACGGCATAGCCTGCTTCAACCGTGGTCGTTTCATCACAATCCGTGCGGGCAGCGAGATGAAACATCCATTGGGGACGGAACGAATCAAACTCATTGTGAAGGGCGGCGGCGTCAAGAATGTCCGCCGGGCGATGAAACTTTTCATGTTCCGGATTCAGCGGCGTGTTTTTGTCGAGGTTCAGCACTTGATGCCCTTGCTTAATCAAATGGGAAACCAGATGAGTGCCGATGAATCCAGAACCGCCTGTGACAATTACACGTTTCACAAAACCGGGAAATAAACATCAAAAATAGGCAACAACAATTAACTGTGCAAACATTTTTGGATACCAGCAAACCAAATCATTACTGCGTCCGGAATAGACGGCCGGCAAACGCGACAAATTGCGTGCCATCAGCATTTCGGTTAATTATGCTGCCAGCGATGAAAGTACTGATTACCGGTTCCAATGGTTTGATCGGGTCGGAAGCGGTCAGTCATTATGACCGCGAGGGACATGAGGTTCACGGGATTGACAACAACCTGCGCCGTGAGTTTTTTGGCCCGCAAGGAGACACCCGCTGGAATCTGGAACGGCTCCGCCATACCACCCGCCATTTTCGCCACCACGAACTGGATATCCGCGACCGGCAAAAGATCATTGATTTGTTCAAATCGGAAAAATTTGACCTTATCATCCATTGTGCTGCGCAACCTTCACACGACAAGGCCAGGGAAATCCCCTTTGTGGATTTCGATGTCAATGCCGTGGGCACCATCAACCTGCTGGAAACGACACGCCTTACGAATCCTGAGGCCGTCTTCATTTTCATGTCCACCAACAAGGTCTATGGCGATGCCCCGAATGAAATCCCGCTCAAGGAATTGCCGACGCGCTGGGACTACGCGCGACCGGAGGATTTTAACGGCGTGCGCGAGGACTGCCGGATTGACCGGACCATGCACAGCCTTTTTGGCGCGAGCAAGACAGCGGCGGACGTGGTCGCCCAGGAATATGGCCGGTATTTCGGCATGAAGGTCGGCATTTTCCGCGGCGGTTGCCTCACGGGTGAAAACCATTCCGGCGTTCAGCTGCACGGATTTCTTTCCTATCTCGTCAAAGTCGCATTGGCAGGCGAAAGTTACACGATTTTCGGCTACAAAGGCAAACAGGTGCGCGACCAGATCCACAGCGCGGATGTGCTGGCTGCGTTTGCCGAATTCACGAAAAAGCCGCGGCCGGGCGAGGTTTATAACCTCGGCGGCGGACGCGAAAACAGCGCCTCCATTCTGGAGTGCATCCAAAAAATCGAAGCGCTCACCGGTAAAAAAATAAGCTACACCTACACCGACCAGGCACGCGCCGGCGACCACATTTGCTACATCAGCGACCTTCGCAAATTAAAAAGCCACTATCCCGACTGGAAAATCAGCCATTCCCTTGACCGGATTTTTGGAAAAATGGTGGGAGCCTTGCAACCCGCTTGAGCGGCCGGAGGTATTTCATCATTGCCGTGCTACGGCGAAGGCGCCAGTGAAAGTATGAAAGCTAAAGTCAGGTGACGGTTTAAATTCAATGGTTGTAGAACGTGTCAATGTCCTTGGCGTCGGCGTCAGCGTCCTTAATCTGCAAACGGCGCTGGCAGCGATTGCCGACGCCGTGCGGCAAAAACGCAAAGGCTACATTTGCGTCACCGGCGTTCATGGGGTCATGGAGGCGCAAAACGACGAAAATTTTCGGGCCATTTTGAATCATGCGTTTCTCTGCACGCCTGACGGGATGCCGATGGTCTGGATGGGCAAAATTCACGGTTATTCTGAAATGCGGCGGGTTTATGGTCCCGACCTGATGCTGGAGGTTTGTGCCTGGAGCGAAAAAAATCAGTGCCGTCACTTTTTCTTCGGTGGCGCCGATGGCGTGGCAGACAAGCTGGCCGAAAAATTAAAGGCGCGCTTTCCGAAAATGCAGATTGTGGGAACATTCACGCCGCCGTTCCGGCCGCTCAATCCTGCCGAGGAGAATGAATTACGGGAAAAAATCCGTGTCGCGCGGCCCGACATTTTGTGGGTTGGCTTGAGCACGCCCAAGCAGGAAAAGTTCATGGCGGAATTTTCACCGACGCTGGAAGCGACGCTGACGATCGGCGTCGGCGCGGCTTTTGATTTTCACAGCGGCCGCATAAAGCAGGCGCCGCGCTGGATGCAGCACAGCGGACTCGAGTGGTTTTACCGTTTCTGTACCGAGCCGCGCCGGCTGGCCAGACGTTATCTCAAGAATAATCCGCTCTTTGTCGCCAAAATTGCCGGCCAACTTTGCGGGTTAAAGAAATATAATTTGACGTGAAGCAGGAATGCGAATGAACGAATGAAGGAAAAGTCAGGGAATGACCACAGGCTGGTTATACTTGATGCAATTGTGGCATGAAAACTGATTCACGGAAACCAATGCCTCGGGCCGATTGGAGTTTCCCGGCCCGGGTCAGAACGGCGGCGGCTGGCGCCGCAGTGTTTCACGAATTCCTTTGTATTCTCCGCCGTTGGGACGGCAGCTAAACGGGTTGTTGCGAGAGAACAATTTGATTGAGCAAAAGAACAAAATAAGCTATCAAACAAATTCCAATTGTACGTGCATGAATGAACAAACCCAACCTGGAACTCCTGTGGGATTTCAAGCGAATTTCGTGGATTGCTGGCGGCGCCTGCCAAACAAGGGTTTCTTTTTCCTTTTGCTGGCGGCGTGGCTGGCGCTGTTTCAGTTTTTGGGCAATTCCGTCTTTGGTTACATTCATAGTCCGTCGTTGTTGTACTGGATGTTTAATTCCTACAACAGCCAGAGTGGTTCCGGCGATGACGCCTATGGAGACATTATTCCATTTTTGGTAATTGGTTTATTTTGGTGGAAACGCAGGGAATTGCTGGCATTGCCGTTGAAAATCTGGCCGCCCGGCCTGCTGCTTGTCGGTTTGGGTCTGGTGTTGCATATTATAGGTTACGTGGTTCAAGAGCCGCGCCTTTCCATCGTTGCGTTATTCACCGGCATTTATGGATTGATGGGACTGGCGTGGGGTTCCCCCTGGCTGCGCCACAGCTTTTTCCCGTGTTTTCTTTTTATTTTTTTCGTGCCCTTGAGTTCAATATCCGAACCGATTACTTTCCCGCTGCGCCTTCTCGTTTCCGCGCTGGTGGAGTGGTTTGCACACAACATTCTGGGGATTGGAGTGATGCGCATGGGGACGCAACTGTTCGATCCGCTGGGCACCTATCAATACGACGTTGCCGCGGCGTGCAGTGGCATCCGCAGTCTGATGGCCATTGTTTTGTTCGCCACGGTTTGTGGCTTCGTGATGCTTCGCTCTCCCTGGCGGCGGCTGTTCATGATGGCGTTGGCGATTCCTTTTGCCATTTTGGGAAATCTCCTCCGGATGCTCTTGATTATCATCGCGGCAGTCATGGGCGGTCAAGAATGGGGCAATTATGTTCACGAGAGCACCCTCATTAGTCTGGTTCCTTACCTTCCGGCTTTCCTGGGATTGTTGTTCATCGGCCGCTGGTTGGAGGAAAAAACTGATTCAGAGGAAAACAAACAGCCATGAAGAGCCAACGAATCCTTGTTTTTATCATTGCGGTTGTATTGATTGCCGGCGGCGGCGGGGCATTGAACTGGCTCAAAAAAAATCAAAAGCTCGGCCTGCCCGGCATCAAGGCAGCGCCAATCCCTGGAGATATAAGGATGGATTTTGATTTGCCGGCGCACGTTCTCGGTTACACCTCTGAACGTGTGCCCCAGGATAAAACAGTCCTGGACATGCTTCCCAAAGACACAAGCTACGCTCAACGCCGCTACACGGAGACAAACGGGTTTTGGGTGAATGGAAACATTATTTTGATGGGGATGGACCGAACCAGTATTCACAAACCGGAGTTTTGCCTCCCGGGTCAGGGCTGGCATATTGACCAAAAAGCAACGGTGGACGTTCCGATTGAAGGCCGGGATTCGTATCAATTGCGGGTCGCCAAATGGACGATCACGAATTTTGTTCAGGACAACGATGGACGGAAACAGGAAGTGCGCGGCCTTTACGTGTTTTGGTTCGTCACAAAAAATGAAGAGACAACCAGCCATTGGCAGCGCATCTGGTGGTTGACGCGGGATTTATTGACTACCGGAATTTTGCAACGCTGGGCCTATGTTTCCTATTTCACGATTTGCCCGCCGGGGCAGGAGGATGCCACATTTGACCGGATGGAAAAACTTATTGCGGCTTCCGTGCCGGAGTTTCAATTGCCGCCGGAAGCAAAATAGATCCGGCCGCTGAAACCGAGAATTGAGTTCGTATGTGGCCGGGCCGTTCCGGAAAACACGTAATCGTTTGATAACATGCTGAGACGCGATCGCCAGATTCGGACGGTGATTCATCAATTGACGGACGCAGGCCTGTTTGCGATCGCCTTTTGGGTGGCGTATGCGCTGCGTGCCAATCCCGACGTTATCGCGTGGTTAAAGCTGGAGCCGTCCAGTCCATTCGAAAATTTCGCGTGGCTCTATCTGGTATTGATACCGGCCACGCCGCTCGTCCTCGAATCGCAGGGGTTTTATGATCATCCGCCGTTGTGTTCCCGCAGGGCCATTTGGTGGCCGCTGTTCAAAGGTTGTGCGCTGATTACGGTGGGGTTGATGCTGACGGTCTATGTCTTCCATCTGATCGTGGCGCGCGGGATTTTTATTTTGTTCGGATGCGTCGGTTTTTGCCTGGTGTGTTTAAAAGAGGAGCTGGTGCGCGTATTGCTCAAAAGCAAAATGGCCCAGTTGCAATACAAACGCCGCTTTGTCCTGGTTGGTACCGAACGTGAAATCGCCAGGATGAGAAAAGAACTGAAGGAACAAACCGACCAAAGCGTCGAAATCGTGGCCGACCTCAATCTGCTGGAGACGCCCGTACAACAAATTGTGTCCATGCTCCACCATTATTCGGTGTATGGTGTGATTCTCAGCGCCAAACACACCTATTTCGAACAAGTCGAATACGTCATCCGAGCCTGTGAACTCGAAGGCGTGGAAGTATGGTTGATTGCCGATTTTTTTGCGACGCAAATCTCCCGCACGAGTTTCGACGAATTACTGGATCGCCCGCTGCTCGTCTTTCGCACCACGCCCGATGCCTCATGGCAAAGCGTCGTCAAGCATGTCATGGACCGGGTGGGCGCGTTTATCCTCTTGATCGTGCTTTTTCCGTTGTTTTTGTTGATTGCCATCGCCATCAAGCTCACCTCGCCCGGTCCGATCTTCTTCAAACAGCAACGTTCCGGACAGAACGGTGCGCCGTTTACCCTTTACAAATTTCGGACGATGATCACCAACGCCGAACAACTGAAACACGAGCTGGAGGCCATGAACGAAATGAGCGGTCCGGTGTTCAAAGTAACCAACGACCCGCGGATCACCCGCATTGGCAAGTGGCTGCGCCGTTACAGTCTGGACGAATTGCCCCAGCTCTTCAATGTGCTGCGCGGCGAGATGAGCCTGGTTGGGCCACGCCCGTTGCCGGTGGACGAAGTCAGGCGCTTCAGCGATCTGGCCCACCGCCGCCGTCTCAGCGTGAAACCCGGCATCACCTGCCTTTGGCAAATCAGCGGACGCAACCAGATCAAGGACTTCAAGGATTGGGTGCGGCTTGATCTCGAATACATTGACAACTGGTCGTTGTGGCTTGATTTGTCAATTTTGCTGCGCACCATTCCCGCCGTGTTTGCGGCCACTGGTGCCAAATGAAATGGCTGGTCCGTTTAATCGTTGAATCCTGTTTCCGTTCCACTACGCTGCTTTCATTCGGCGGTGGAACCGTCGAACCATTTGCCTTTGATGAAAAAGAAGCCACCCACCTCCGTCGTCACCGGCGCCGCCGGGTTTCTCGGCTCGCACTTGAGCGATTTGCTCCTGGCGCACGGCCATAAAGTCATCGGCATTGATAATTTTGTCACCGGCACCGTGGACAACATTTCGCACCTCGGCGGCAATCCGAATTTCAAATTTATCCAGCAGGACGTCAGCGAATTCATTTTTCTGAACGAACCGGTGGATTACGTGTGGCATTTCGCGTCGCCGGCCAGTCCGATTGATTATCTGGAGCTGCCGATCCAGACGCTCAAAGTCGGTTCACTCGGCACGCACAAGGCGCTGGGCCTGGCCAAAAACAAGCAGGCCCGTTTTTTACTCGCCTCGACTTCGGAGATTTACGGCGACCCGCTGGTACACCCGCAAACGGAGGATTATTGGGGCAATGTCAACCCCATCGGCCCGCGCGGTTGTTACGACGAGGCCAAAAGGTTTGCCGAAGCCATGACGATGGCCTACCACCGCGAACACCGGGTCGAGACGCGCATTGTCCGCATCTTCAACACCTATGGCCCGCGTATGAGGTTGAATGACGGCCGCGTCGTTCCCTCCTTCATCAGCCAGGCGCTCAAAAACAAACCCGTCACCGTCTTCGGCGAAGGCCGGCAAACCCGGAGCTTTTGTTATATGTCCGATTTGATCGAAGGCATTTATCGGTTGATGATGAGCCGGTACGATCAACCGATGAACATCGGCAATTCCAGCGAACTGACCATGCTCGAATTCGCCCGGGAAATCATTCGCGCCACCGGCTCGCGCAGCAAGATCGTATTCAAACCGCTGCCGCAGGATGATCCCAAGCAGCGCCAACCCGACATCACCCGCGCGCGAAAGATTCTCCACTGGATGCCCAAGGTACCGCTGAACCGGGGGCTGACGGACACCATCGCCTACTTCCGAACGAAGATTTGAAAGGGTGTGGGCGAATTCTCATTTATGATTGAAGATTTGCGATTTGGCCGGTTGGCATGCGCCGCTGAAACCCGATCAGCAATCATAAATCGCAAATCATAAATGGTATTTCGCGCCCGCCAGTTTGAATTTGTTTTTCCGCGGCCGACGGCCGTCATGGGCGTGGTCAACGTCACGCCCGACTCGTTTTCCGATGGCGGCGAGTTTTTGGATGCCGATGCCGCCGTGGCGCGCGCGTTGAAGCTTGTCGCCCAGGGCGCGGAGATTCTCGACCTTGGCGGCGAATCCACGCGTCCCGGTGCCGAACCGGTTTCCGCCGCGGAAGAGTTGCGCCGGGTTTTGCCCGTTATCGAACGATTGGCCGGTCGCGTGAACGTTCCCATTTCCATTGACACGATGAAACCCGCCGTGGCGCGCGCCGCGCTTGCCGCCGGCGCCAGTATCGTCAATGATGTGGCAGCCAACCGTGAAGATGCCTTGATGTGGCAGGTTGTGGCGGAGTTCAAGGCGGGTTACGTTTGCATGCATGCGCGCGGCACGCCAAAGATTATGCAGGAAAATCCGGTTTACTCGGATGTCGTCCGCGAGGTCGCCGGGTTTTTTCAGGAACGGTTGGGACGATTGACGGCCAGCGGGGTATCCGCTGACCAGGTCGTGCTCGATGTCGGCATCGGGTTTGGCAAAACGGCGGAACATAATTTGCAGTTGCTCGCGAACTTGCGGAGTTTTACAACGATGGCACGTCCGTTGCTGATCGGGGTTTCCCGCAAGTCGTTTATCGGGAAACTGCTGGGCGCGGATTTGAAAGAACGATTGCCGGCTTCGCTGGCGTGCGCATGCCTGGCGGTTGAATCCGGCGCCCAAATGGTCCGGGCGCACGACGTGGCGGAAACCGCCCAGGCGGTGCGAATGACGGAAGCCGTGCTGGCTCGGAAACGAAAATAATGTGGCACTACCTCCAGGAAGGCTGGCGGCCCGCGTTGGAAGTTTTAATCCTCGCGGTGATGATTTATTACTCCTCCCGTTTCTTGCGCGGCACGCGCGGCTGGCCCGTGGTGGTCGGCTTTGTCGTCGTATTGTTGGTACTGGCCTTTGCCACGACCCTGCTGAAGTTGAAGGTTTTGAGCTGGTTGCTCGGCACGTTCTCGGCGTTTTTTGCCATTGCCGTGCTGATCATCTTTCAACCGGAATTGCGCCGCATGCTGGCCGAACTCGGCAACCTGCCGTTGTTTACCAGCGCCCGGGAACAGCGCGAAAATATCGAGGTCATCATTCAAACCGTTGAGCGGCTGTCAGACGTCCGCATCGGCGCGCTCATCGCCATCGAACAATCCATCCAGCTGTTCGAAGCCGTTGAATCCGGCGTTCCGGTGGATTGCGAAGCGACGCCGGAAATGCTCGAGACGATTTTCTTTCCCAACAATGCCATTCACGACGGCGGGGTCATCATCAAAGGCGACCGCATCGCTTACGCGGCCTGTATTTTCCCGCTGACACAAAGGCAGGATTTGAACAAGTCGCTCGGCACACGCCATCGCGCGGCCATCGGCCTGACCGAGGAAACCGACGCAGTGGTCGTCGCGGTGTCGGAGGAAAACGGCAAGATTTCGCATGCCTACAAAGGCCAGCTGGTGCGCGGCGTCACCCTGGAGGAATTGCGCGCATTTCTAACGTCCCTGCTCATCCAGCCGGCAAAGTCGCACAGCATTATTGATTGGCTCCGTTCCCATTTGAGTGAACGGCACAAGCCCAGCTCGGCGGTCATCACCAAAAATGAACCCCGCCCGGAACTCAAACAGACCAGCAATTGAATTTATGCCGAAGCGTGACTGGATTACCAAGGATCTGACCTGGAAATTGTTTTCCCTGATTCTGGCTGTCGGGCTTTGGATTACCATCCATAACCTCCGCGAAACGCCGGAAGTCGCCGTCACTCCCTTTGCCACCGTGAGCACGGTGACATTCTCGAATCTGCCGGTGCTCGCGCTTTCCGCCAACGCGGACGTGCACAGCGCCCAGGTCGTTCCGAACGTGGTCACCGTCAAACTCAGCGGGCCCTCCGACGTCATCGCCGTTTTACAGTCAAACAAGGTTCACGCAATCGTAAATCTTACGGGCATCGATACCGCGACCGGCTCGCGCCTGAACGTGGACATTTCAGCGCCACCCGGTGCGGCGCTCGATACCGTCGACCCCCCCAAAGTCGGCGTGACCATTACGCCTCCGGCTGAATAGATGCCATGAGCAAGCCCCAGAAAATTTTCGGTACGGACGGTGTCCGCGGCACGGCCAACGTCGAGCCGGTCATCGCCGAAACCGCCCTCAAACTCGGCCGCGCCGCCGCCCATGTTTTTAAGAATCTCGAACGTCAGCCGCGGCAGGGCAACCGGGGCAAACACAAGATCGTCATCGGCAAGGACACACGACTTTCCGGGTACCTGCTCGAAAATGCCATCTCCTCGGGCATCCTGTCCATGGGCGTGGACGTGCTGTTCATCGGCCCGCTGCCGACACCCGGCGTTGCCTACGTGACCCGCAGCCTCCGCGCCGATGCCGGCATTGTCATCACCGCCTCGCATAATCCTTATGCCGACAACGGCATCAAATTCTTCCGCGCCGACGGTTACAAACTCGATGACAAAATCGAGGACGAGATTGAACACCTCGTTTTCAGCGGCGAAATCGAAAATATCCGCCCCACCGCCGGTGAAATTGGCAAGGCGGTGCGCATTGACGACGCGCTGGGACGCTACATCGAATTTGCCAAGACAAGTTTTCCCAAAAATCTGACCCTGGAAGGTTTGCGCGTGGTTGTGGATTGCGCCCATGGCGCGGCCTACAAATCCACGCCCTGCGTGCTGCGGGAATTGGGCGCCGAGGTCATCGTCTGTGGCAACCAGCCTGATGGCATGAACATCAATCAGAATTGCGGTTCCATGCATCCGGAAAACCTCTGCCGCAAGGTGGTTGAACAGCGGGCACACTTAGGCGTTGCCCACGACGGCGACGCCGATCGCGTCCTGCTGTGTGATGAGGCCGGCAAGTTGATTGACGGCGACGATATCATGGCCATTGCGGCACTCGACATGCTGGCGCAGAAAACGCTGGCGGAAAAAACGTTGGTCACCACCGTGATGAGCAACGCGGGCCTGGAGGTGGCGATTAAATCCGCCGGTGGCAAGGTGGTTCGTACTGCGGTCGGCGATAGAAACGTGATTGATGAGATGCTGCATCACGGCTTTAACTTCGGCGGCGAGCAGAGCGGTCATTTGATATTCCGTGATTACAGTTCAACCGGTGACGGTCTCGTGGCCGCATTGCAGGTGCTGCAAATCATGCGCGCAAGAAAAGCGCCGCTTTCGGAACTGGCGAAATGCTGGCCACGTTTTCCACAGCTCGTGACCAACGTTAAAGTCCGTGAGAAAAAACCGTTCGAACAGCTTGACGGACTGAATAAACTGGTGGCCGAGGCCGAAACGGAACTGAAGGGGCAGGGCGGACGGGTTTTCCTGCGTTACTCCGGCACGGAACCAAAGGCGCGACTGCTCCTCGAAGGCCGCGACGCAAAGGTTTTGGAAAAATGGTCCCAAAAAATTTGCGGCGCCATCCAGAAACAGATTGGCGTGTGAACGTGGCGACAAACAACTAATGATTCGCGTCAAGATGGTACGCGCCCCCGGTGTGGGCCACCACGAGTGAAAATCGCGCAACGGGGATTTTGTTAGTCGCCGTTTCCAATGTCTCCGTGCCCGCCGCTTGGTCGTTTGCCACGACGGCCCAATCGCCGGTCACGCTTAACTCTTTCGGCTCCGGGTTGCCGTTGTAAATCACCAGGATGGTCTGCCAGTCGTCACCGTTCGCATGGTTCTTGAGCACATATTCGACGACGTTCGCGGGCGCGGCGGTCGCGAAATCCAAAGCCTCGTCCACGTGCGCCCGGTCCGTCATGCGCAAGGCGGGATGCGCGCGCCGCAGGGTGATGAGGCCCCGGTAGAAATTGAAAACGTCCATGTGCCGGTCCTTGAGCGACCAGTCTATCGGATTCACGCGCGGGTCGTTGTCATTGTAGCTGTTGGAATTGAGGTTCTTGGAACGTAGAAATTCGTCACCGGCGTGGATGAAGGGAACTCCCTGGGCGGTCAGCACAATGCCTGCGGCCAACTTGTCCATGCTGATGCGCATGGCCTCCGGCACTTCGGGCGCGGACAACCACAGCTTGTCCCGGAGACAAAGGTCATCATGGGCGGAGTCGTAATTGATGGTCTCGTTCGGCGAAAAGACTTCGATGCCTTGACCGCCCTTGCCGGTGCTCTGGCCTTTGATTTCCAGGTGAAATCCGGTCATGCCGCCGACTGGCGGTGCGGCTCCCTGGACGAATCCAGCTTCGCGGGCGTTTGCATTGTCTCCCTTGATGTTGTCGCGGATGCCGTCGTTGAAGGCGGCGATGCCTGTGCCCTGGACGTTGGCCTGCGTCGTCATTTCATCGGCCGGCAACACGCGTTCCATCTGCCAGCCTTCGCCATAAATGATGGCGCTGGGATTGATTTTTTTGGCCTCGCGATACACCTCCAGCATGGTTTCGCGGTCCAAGACTCCCATCAGGTCAAACCGGAACCCGTCCACGTGATATTCCGTCATCCAGTATTTGACGGAATCCATGATGAATTTCCGCGCCATGGGTTTTTCCGAGGCAAATTCGTTGCCGCAGCCGGTGCCGTTGGCGTAACGGCCGGACTTGTCCATCCGGTAATAATAATGCGGAAACACCTTGTCAAAAATGGACGCCGGACGCGAGCCGGTGGCGGCGGTGTGATTGAAAACCACGTCCAGGACCACGCCGATCTGGTTCCGATGAAAGGCCTGAACCATCTCCTTGAATTCCTTCTGCCGGGCGGCGCCATTGGGGTTCGTGGCGTAGGAACCTTCCGGGGTGTTGTAGAGAACCGGGTCGTAGCCCCAATTATACCAGGTATATTCATCTGCTTTCTGCCGTTCGTCTCCGCCTGCGAAATCAAAGCAGGGCAACAGGTGAACATGCGTCACGCCCAGCTCTTTCAAATGATCCAAACCGCTCGCCGCGCCACCCGGCGTTTTCGTGCCCGGCTGCACCATGCCGAAGTACTTTCCGCGGTTGCCGTCAGTGGCGCCGGAATTTTTGTTGATGGAAAAGTCGCGAATATGCACCTCGTACAGCACGGCATCCGCGTTGTTTTTCAAAGTGACGAAATGGTCCTGGTCCCAGTCCTGGGGATTGGTTTTTTGCGGGTCATAAATCAAAGTCCGGCCAGTGTTGGCGGAACAGCCGCGGGCATAAGGATCGTTGACACGATAAACCGCCGGCCTGGCCGACCCCGCGGGCAAATGTGTGACCTCGTACAAATAATATTTGCCATCCATGTCGCCCTTCAATTCGGCGGACCAAATGCCATCGGGATCGCGCGACAGGGGAATGATCTGAAAAGCTTCATTGGTCGCATCATCGAACAACAGCAGGCGAACCTGCTTCGCGGTCGGCGCCCACAACTTGACCGAGGTCGATTCCGGATGATAAACCGCCCCCAAGTCATCGTTGGTGTAACAATAGGATGCGTTGAAATCGCCTGGCATCATGTCATTTTGCGCTCGCGCAACCGGGTTGAAAATCAGCCAGCTCAAGCCGGCCAAACCCAGGGAAAGCAGGCGCAAACGCATCATCGCTGAATGCTACCATTTCCGGCTCAAGCCCCCAATCGAATTTGCACCGTTGAACTACGGGACCACCAAAATCTCCGGCCGCAACCGTCCCACGAATTGGGCGGGCAATCGTTGATCGATTGAACTGGACACCGGTTTTTCCAGGCCCACGTGTCCGTCAACAAAGACTACGTTGGCTTTTTGATCATGACGGAAATGGCCATTCGGATAACTCGTGTTGGTGTCCACGTAATACCATTCCTCCAGCATCGGGTTCGCGGGCGAGGCGGGTGCCTGAAAATCGTTGACCTGGGCGGCGTCGGCAAAAAGGACGGTTTCGGCCGGGTGCGAAATTGTTCCGGCGGCGACCGGCGGTTTGGTTGAGGCCGCGGAGAGGTAAAGATTATAGCCATAACTGTACACGACGCCATCGGCCTTCAATTTGAACTGCGCCAACGCGTAGTTCAACGAGGGACAAATTCTCACGTGGCTGTCGCTGACATAGGGGTGCAATGCACCCAATGACAAATCGTAGGGACGCTGGCCTTCCGGTCCCGGCCCAATCCAGCCGAACCAGTAAATGGTTCCGTAGTTCGTGGCGCCGAAAATGTATCGGAAACAACTTCCTTTGTTGTCGTCCCAGTACATTTCCGTGGCCATGCCCAGCTGGCGCAGGTTGCTGGTGCATTGAACGCGCCAGGCGGACTGTTTGCTCTGGCTCAGGGCCGGCAGAATCATCGCCGCCAGAATCGCAATCACCGCAAGGCTGACCAGCAGTTCAATCAGTGTGAAGGCTTCCGGGTGACGTGTGATGCGTGACGCGTGACGGGAAAACACCAACCCGGCGTGCTTCGTGCTTCGTGTCACGTCACTTGTCGCCCGCCACTCGCCACGTGTTTTCATGGTCTTTGAGCGCTGATCCGGTAAAACGCCCCGCCTGCCGGCGGGCTGGTGTCTTGCAGGGACAGATTCGTCGCGTTGCCCGGCATCGTTGATGAGATGTTCGTCCAAGATTGGAAGTCCGGCGAACGTTGCAATGAATAAAGCCAGTTACTCCGGCTGAGAAATTGGGTTTGCCAGACGCCGTCGGTGAAGCTGCCGCTGAAATTTTGCACAGGCGATGACGGAACGGTAATGACGAAATTATCCACCGTGCCGTGCGCCATGATCGAGCCGGTGGCGTTCTGGTCGCTGTAACTGTTCACGGAGATGGCGGTGACACGAAAATCAAAATTGGTCGGCACCAGAATCGTCTGGGTCATGCCGTATTGGACACCATTGTTGGTTATGATGGTGGTAAGCGTCCGGGTCGCGCTGTTGTAATCCACGTCCACGTGGAACCATTGGCCGGGCGTCAGGTCGAGGAGATTATTGTTGTTGTATAACCAGGCGTTGTTGGTGGAGACGATGACCTGGCTGATGGTCGGTTGGTAGCTGGAAAAGGCCGGAAAGAAATCGAACTCGACCAGATTATCCGGGCCGTATGTTTTGTTGATGCCAGCGCCACGCGAGAAATTCGTTTGCGTGGCGTTGGTGAGATTTAGGAAACCAACGGCCGCCTCAAAGTCGTACGGCTTGCCCGGTGTGGTGCCATTCGTGTAATCCTGAAACATCAGGTCAAAATTCAGATGAAAATTGTCGTCCCGGGCGAGAATGGTTCCCAACGCATGATAAAAGTAGCTGTTGGTTTGCGACGAATCCCAGGTGACAGCGAGATCCTGGTTGGTGGCATTCCATTGAAACAGGTTGGTGTCGCCAAAGATTTTCCAGCCGTTCTGCAGCGGGTTGCTGGAGAAATCCTCCTCGAGAGTTGCCGCCCCGCTGACCGAGGCGGCAACCAGGCCCCACAAAATGAGCAAACGGATGCGCATGTTATCAGGCGCGCCGTCGCAGCAGAAACAACCCCGCACCAGTCAACGTCAGCGCCCACGTTCCCGGTTCCGGCACCACTGAAATCGCGTCAACGTATGCCGGGGTTCCATCATTCAGAACCGTCAGCCGGACGTAATTGACGGATGATAACGATACGCTCTGGCCATTTGCATCTGTCGCCCAAGCCAGGCTGAAACCCGCGCCGCCGGCCGACCCGTTGTAAAGGGCGCGGATTCCGGCCAAATCCTGGCCGGCAAAATCGGCCGCCGTCAGGGCCGGATTGACCGGCAGGAACGGATTGCCGCTTCCGTCGGTCGGGAAAAGGCCATCAACCTGGGGAGTCAACGCTGGATTCAAAGTGTAAAAGGTCGTGCCGTCCATGCTCACCGATACGCGCACATCGCTGGTGCCACCGGTATAAAGCGAGCCGTCCACGGCGGTGCCGGTGCTGAAATCTTCAATAAAACCCGCGTGCCCGAAGATGATAAAATCCACGCCGAACGGATTACCCGGGTTGTTTTGAATCGGCGTGTTGAATTGCAGCGTTATGGAACCGCCGGTGCCCACCCCGACTATCTGGCTGGAAAGATACGGTGCATCAAACGGGTCAACCGGAGAATTACCATAGGTCGGATCCATTGTCTGGGTCGAGGGGCCGCCCAACGCAACCGTCGGATCATTGTAACCGGCAATCACGCCGCTACCTTCGGTGTAATCGTACACGCCGCTGGCAAATTGCGCGCGCGTGATGGTGGGAATGACGAACCCGCTGGCCAACGCCAGCATTAAACAGACTTTTTTCATTGGCTGATCTTTCAGTTTGGCCCGGCCTTGCATGCAAGAGCCGGGTGGTTTTACAGTTGAGAGACCAGCGCGGGGCCTGAAAATGAAAAAACCTCCAGACCCCGGCAAAACGGAGAATGAAGGCATCCCACGAATCCTGTCGAAAACCGTTCAACAGGCTGGCCTCATCCTTCTCTTTGACGGAGAAGTGGGTGGGTTGATGGTCTACCGTTGATGGTTGATAGAGAAAACCGCCTGCCGGCATTCGACTATCAACTCTCAACAATCAACTTCCCAGACGAGCACAGCCAAACCGGTATCCTGACTTCGGCCTCAAACCTCATTCCGCCTTCCCGTTCCGCAGCGCGGAACAGTGGCTCGGGGAATTTGTAGCCGTTACAGTGGCGCAACCGTCCCGGATTTTCACCGGGTTCCCAGACATTTGACTGCGTTGTTTCAAAGAACATTCCGTTTCTACGCCCGCCGCGCACTTTTGCCAAGGAATTTTTTATGAAATCTTTTACGAGCATGGAGCAAATCTGCGGACTTTACGTCCGGGCGGGCGGGCTGCTAATTTGAACCGACCGAAATCGCGGGTAACCCGACGCCAACGCATGGTTCAGGTCGAAAGCCTCACCAAACTCTACGGCGAATTCACCGCCGTGAGTGAACTCACGTTTTCTCTCCAGCCCGGCGAAGTGTTGGGCCTGGTCGGCCCGAACGGCGCCGGCAAGACCACCACCTTGCGCTGCCTCGCCGGCATCATTCCGCCCACGCGCGGCACGGTGCGCGTCGGCGGCCATGACATCGTCCGCGACGCAATCGACGCCAAGAAACAACTGGCGTTTTTCACCGACGAACCGCGCCTGTTCGATTATCTCACCGTCTGGCAGCACCTGAATTTCATCGCGCGGATTTACCAGGTCGCCGATTACGAACGGACCGGCGCAGCCCTGCTGGAGGAGCTCGAAATCGCGAACAAGCGGGACGCATTACCCGGTGAACTGTCCCGCGGCATGAAGCAAAAGCTCGCCATCGCCTGCGGCCTGTTGCACTCGCCCCGGGTGATTTACTTTGACGAACCGTTAACCGGGCTGGACCCGCTGGGCATCCGCCGGATGAAGGATTCCATCCTGAAACGGGCGCGCAACGGCGCCGCCATCATCATCAGTTCGCACCTGTTGCACCTGGTCGGGGAAATTTGCTCGCGCCTCCTGATTTTGAAGAACGGGCAGAAGATTATTGACGGCACGCTTGAGGAAGTGACCCGGAAATTTTCCGAACAGCCCGGTGACGCCAACCTCGAGGAAATCTTCTTCCGCGCCACCAGTGAAACCAATCCGGCCGCGCCGGCGGCGGCGCCGCCGTTGCCTCCCGGAAACGAGCGATGATTTCCGCGCTGTTCTACCTGCAATATCACACCGTCCGCAACCGGCTGGTGAGCCGGTTTAAGCGGCTAAAACAGCCGAAATATCTCATCGGCGCCATCGTCGGCGGGCTTTATTTCTATTGGTACTTCTTCCGCTACCTGTTCCGGGGTTATGCCGGCGGCCCGCAACCGCCGGCCAACCTGACGTGGCCGCCGGGACATCTGTTGCTGTTTGAATTGCTCGGCGCGCTGGTGCTCTTCGTCATCGTTTTGATGGCGTGGCTCGTCCCGCATGAGCGGGCCGCCCTGACCTTCAGCGAAGCCGAGGTGGCGTTTCTATTTCCCGCGCCCGTAACCCGGCGCACGCTGATTCACTTCAAACTCCTGCGGTCCCAGTTGCGCATCTTCTTCAGCGTCCTCCTGCTGACCTTGTTTTCCCGGCGGTTCGGCGGGAATGCCTGGATTCATGCGCTTGGCTGGTGGCTCATTCTCTCAACGTTGAACCTCCATTTTCTGGGTTCTTCGTTCGCCCGGACGATGATGCTGGATCGCGGTATCTCCAACCGGTTGCGGCGGCTGCTCGTCCTCGGGCTGGCGGTTGCGATGGTCGCCGGTGTCTGGGTTTGGGCGAAACGGACCATGCCGAGATTGAATTCCGCGGACATTACCGATCTTGGTTCGGCGATGGATTATCTGCAACGCGTTTTGACCACCGGCCCGGCCCTGTACCTGCTTTATCCATTCCGGCTGGTCGTGCGGCCATTTCTGGCACCGGATGCCACGGCGTTTTTGGGTGCATTCGCCCCGGCGCTGTTGCTGTTCCTGCTCCATTATCTATGGGTCATCTATTCGGATGTGGCGTTTGAAGAAGCCTCGGTGGAAGCCTCCCAAAAGCTTGCCACCCGCCTCGCTGCCGCCCGCGCCGGCAACTGGCAGGGCGCGAAGAAAAATCAGAAGGCGAAACGGCCGTGGTTCGCGCTCTCCGGGACCGGATTTTCCGCCACCGCGCTGTTCTGGAAAAATCTCATCGGCATCGGCCAGGTGTTTTCCATACGCCTCTGGATTACGATTATCGTCATCGTGGTCATTTTCGGTTTTGCCTTTGCCGGCAAAGCACAAAGTCACGGATCTTCCATCGTCGCGGAATTCCTGATTGCCATTGCCCTGGGTTATTCGCTGTTTCTGGGGCCGCAACTGCTGCGGTTGGATTTCCGGCGGGACCTGCCGCTGGCCGATATCCTGAAGACATTCCCCCTGCGCGGCTGGCAGATTGCCCTGGGCGAAATTCTCGCGCCGGTGGCGGCGCTGGCGGCTTTCCAATGGCTGCTGCTGTTGATTGGCGCCGGACTGGTTTTTTATCTGCCCGCCAAACTGGAAGGCCTGGGCCTGGCCATCGCGCTGGGCGCGGCGGTCCTGTTGCCCGTGCTGGATTGGTTGCTACTGCTGATTCCCAATGCGGCCGTCCTGTTGTTCCCGGCATGGATTCAAACCGGCAAGGACGGCCCGCGCGGTATTGAGGTCACTGGTCAGAGATTGATTATGGCCCTGGCCCAACTGCTCGCTTTATTACTGGCACTCGCGCCCGCCGCCGTCGTATTTACCGTAATCTTTTTGCCGCTGAATATTGTTGTGGGTCCGGGTGCTGCCTTGCTGCCGGCATCGCTGGCGGCGACCGCCGTGCTGGCGGTCGAAGCCGGTCTGGGTGTGCTGCTGCTGGGCAAGTTGTTTGAGCGATTCGATGTAACGGAAGAGCACACACGTTGAAGCTCCACGCTTGCGCAGCATGGAAGGCGGCAACTATAATCGCGCCCCGTTTTAATTTATGAGCCAGACACCCGTTCGAGTCGCAGTCACCGGCGCCGCCGGCCAAATCGGTTACTCGCTTTTATTCCGCATCGCTTCCGGCGCCATGTTCGGGCCGGACCAGCCCGTCATCCTGCATTTGCTTGAAATTGAACCCGCGTTGCCTGCGTTGCACGGCGTTTGCATGGAATTGGATGATTGCGCCTTTCCACTGCTCAAGGGCATCGTGCCCACGGCAAATCTCGACGAAGGTTTTCGCGATGTGAATTGGGCGCTGCTGGTCGGCAGCGTGCCGCGCAAGGCCGGCATGGAACGAAAGGATTTACTCGGCATCAACGGCAAGATTTTCATCGGGCAGGGGAAGGCCATTCAAAAAAACGCCGCGGCCGATGTCCGCATCCATGTCGTCGGCAATCCGTGCAACACCAATTGCCTCATCGCCATGCACAACGCGCCGGATATTTCGCGCGACCGGTTTTTCGCGATGACGCGCCTGGATGAAAATCGCGCCAGGGCCCAGCTTGCGAAAAAGGCCGGCGTGGACATCACCGCCGTCAGCAACGTTGCCATCTGGGGCAACCATTCCGCCACGCAATATCCCGATTTTTATAACGCCAAAATCAACGGCAAATCCGCCACCGGCGTGGTTACTGACGAAACCTGGCTCAAGAGTGAATTTATTTCGACCGTGCAACAGCGCGGTGCGGCCATCATCAAGGCACGTGGTTCGTCCAGCGCCGCCAGCGCGGCGAACGCCGTCGTGGACAGTGTCCGTTCCATTATCGTGCCGACGCCCGCCGGTGATTGGCACAGCGTCTGTGTCTGCTCTGACGGCAGTTACGGTATTGAAAAAAGCCTGATTTGCTCCTTCCCGCTTCGCAGCAACGGCCAGAAACTGGAAATCGTTCAGGGTGTTGCCATCAACGAGTTCAGTCGCGTGAAGATTGACGCCACGGTGAACGAATTGAAGGAAGAACGCGCGCTGGTGGCTGAGTTGCTGCCAAAATAATTGGCGGTTCCGCCATGTTCACCTGCCCAAATTGCGGTACCGCATTGACGCGCACACCGGGGCCGAAAGGGTTGTTTTGGAACTGCGACCAATGCGGCGGCCGGGCCGTAGGCGTTCCGGTCTTACGGGCTGCCATCGGCAATGACCGGGTCTCTGCTATCTGGTCGCGGGCAATCAACACGACAAAGAATGATGGCAAGTCCTGCCCGATCTGTTTGCGCGCCATGGTGCACGTGGCCATGGGTTTGGCCGGTCAGATGTTGGAAATTGACGTTTGCAAACGATGCGAGTTTGTCTGGTTTGACGCGGCGGAATACGAAGCGATTCCGCCGCCACCCCCGCCACGCAGAGAACCGGGCGAAACGGACGAAAAGGAGTTGCCTCAGGGAGCCCGGGAAGCGCTGGCCATTTACAAAGTCCAGCAAATGGCCAAACAGGCACAGGAGGAAGACCCGGAACCGGACGCCAGCTGGAAAGCGGTTCCGGCCTTGTTCGGTTTGCCCGTTGAAATGGACTCCGATCCGCTGACACGCATACCCATGGCGACCCTGTCGCTTTCACTCGTGATTACTGCCGTCAGTATCTGGGCCTTCTTCGATTTGGAAAACGTTGTTCAGAATTTCGGGCTGATTCCCGACCACGCCTGGCGTTACGGTGGATTGACCTTTTTGACCTCGTTCTTTCTGCACGGCGGAATTTTTCACCTGGTCAGCAATCTCTATTTCCTGATTATCTTCGGTGTTCACGTGGAAAATTATCTCGGCTCGAAACGCTGGCTGCTGTTGGTATTTTTGGCGGCGATCGTGGGAGATTTTCTGCATGTCGCGGCTGATCCACGGGGCGACGTTCCCTGTATCGGAGCCAGTGGCGGCATTTCCGGTTTGATTGCGTTTTATGCCTTCAAATTTCCGCATGCCAAACTCGGGATTCTGTTCCGTTACTACTACGTTTATTTCAAATGGCTTCAATTCCCGGCCTGGTGCGCGTTTCTGCTGTGGCTGCTCCTGCAATGTTTTGGCGCTTACGAGCAGGTGGCCGGTTTCAATGGCGTTTCGTCACTGGCACACCTCGGCGGCACCGCCGTCGGCGTGGCGCTGTGGTTTCTCTGGCGCAAAGTTGAATTGGAACCCGCGCCCGTTGTGTCAACGCCGGTTCGTTGACCTGTTCTCTCAGCCCCGCATTGCCAGCTGCGTTATTTTATGCCAGCCTCGCGCCCGTATGGCTTTTGATTCCTTCCGCGATTTTATCGGGCAACTCGACCGAGCCGGCGAACTCAAGCGCATCTCCCAGCCCGTCGCCACCGAACTCGAAATCACTGAAATCGCCGACCGCGAAATGAAATCGCCGAACGGTGGCAAGGCGTTGCTGTTCGAAAAGCCGACCGTCAACGGCGAAGTCTCGCCGTTTCCAGTCGCCATCAACACCATGGGTTCGTGGAAACGCATGGCCATGAGTCTGGGCGCGGATTCTGTGAATGAAGTCGCCGCCGAACTGGGTTCGTTGATGAAAGCCAAGCCGCCGACTAGTTTTCGTGAAGCCATCAAACTGCTCGGCCAGGCACTCGATCTGCGCCACGCCAAACCGAAAACCGTCAAGGACGGCCCCTGCAAAGAGGTCATTCATTTAGTGCGGAATGCGGAACTCGGAATGCGGAATGAAAGTGGTGACTCTCTCCCGACACTCCGCACTCCGCATTCCGCTCTCCCGATTCAGAAGTGCTGGCCTTTGGACGGCGGACGTTTCATCACGCTGCCCTGCGTGGTAACGAAAGACCCGGATACCGGCGAACGCAACGTGGGCATGTACCGCATCCAGATTTACGACGATCGCACCACCGGCATGCACTGGCAGCTCCAGAAAGTCGGCGCGCGACACGGCCGCCGTTATTATGAAACCGGTGCGCGCATGCCTGTCAGCATTTTCATTGGCGGCGACCCGGTGTTCACCTTCGCCGCCACCGCGCCGCTGCCCGACGGCTTGGATGAATTTCTGTTGGCGGGTTATCTCCGTAAAAAATCCGTTGAACTCGTCAAGTGCGAGACCAATGACCTCGAAGTCCCCGCCAACGCCGACTTTGTCATTGAAGGTTACGTGGACCCCAAGGAACCGCTGCGCGATGAAGGGCCGTTCGGCGATCATACCGGCTATTACACGTTGCCCGAGCCGTATCCGGTCTTTCACATCACCGCCATCACGCATCGCAAGGACGCGGTGTATCCGGCGACGATTGTGGGCATGCCGCCGATGGAGGATTTCTACATCGGCAGCGCGAGCGTGAAATTGTTCCTGCCGGTGTTCAAAATGAACTTTCCGGAAATTGTGGACATCGCGCTGCCGGCGGAAGGGGTGTTTCACAATCTGGTGTTCGTCAGCATCAAGAAGACCTATCCAATGCAGGCGTACAAGATCATGCACGGCCTTTGGGGCATGGGCCAGATGATGTTCACGAAATACATCGTGGTGGTGGACGACGACGTGGACGTACACAACACGAGCGAGGTGTTGTTCCGTCTCTGTGCCAACACCGACCCGCAGCGCGACAGCATCTTCACCAAGGGCCCGTCCGACGTGCTCGATCACGCGACGAGCGAAATGGCCATCGGGAGCAAGCTGGGCATTGATGCAACGAAGAAACTGCCCGGCGAAGGCTTCAAGCGCGCTTGGCCGCCGTTGATCAAGATGGATGAGGCGGTGAAGGCGAAGGTGGAAAAGCTGTTTAAATCCTGAAGCGTCGGCCATGCGCCTTTCCAATCCACGCTATGTGTTTTTGGATACGGCAACGATTAATTACGCTGCTGACCGCCCAAATTATGCCACAGTTGTAGAGCTTACGAAGATTCTCAATTCCGGAGATTGGATTGCGTATATCACTTTCCATCAACTTCAAGAGCTCGCGAGTCACGGTAATGATGGAGTAGTTGAACGCCGTTTAGAGTTTTTAGCTGGGTTGGCAAACATAGCTTTTCCTACAGGGACGGAGCGGTTTCCAACTGGAGATGTCATTGCTCTCCGAAGCTTTGAAATTGCGTTTTTGGCGAACCACCCTAGTGCGGCTCGCGATGAAGTTATTGATACCGTGCGGACTCAGATTCGTAGCGGATTCAGTTCAGGGGAGCAATTTGTCGCTGATAATTTGGGTTGGTTGAAACGTTTCCGAAAATTCGAGTTAGAAGCGTATAAAAGGCGACTGGCAGAAGTAGCTAATGCCACTCACTTTTACGTTGGAGATCCAAAAGCAAAAATCCCTAAAAAAGGGCAGCGAATTAAGATTCCGTCCGACGCAGAGTTTGAAAAAAGATTTGCCCAGTCTGCCCAATGGCTTACAGAGAAAATGACTGTCTCCGGTGACCTGCGAGGAATTAATCCTGAAGAGTTTGCATACCGATTCATGCATGAAGCCTTCACTGAATCACGCCCATTATTACAGCATGGCGGCAATTATTTTGAGGCGCTATTGGCGAGAGATGGTGTAGAGCGAAATAGGCTGCCAAAAAATGCTCGTGTGGAAGATGTGACCTTTGAATATTTATTTGTTTCTTCGATGCAAATATATGCTCGTCGATTAAAGCAAAACAGAGACGAACTACTTCGGCTCGTTCGTAAAGAATCCGTGCCGTCATGGTTTGTATGGCAAGAAATTGATCGCCGATTGAGACAGCTCCCTAAAGCAGAGACAGGAAATATGCATGACAAATATGCTGCATCTTTCGGCCTTTATGTTGACGTTTTGAATGTGGACAAACGAATTGCTGATATCATCCGCCAAGCGGCGAGAGAACATCCATTGCTTGAGACTTTGCACAAGCGGATTCCAAAGCGCCGAGGATTTGATGGGTTAGTTTTGGCGCTGAGGCAAAAACCAACTGATTAGTTATCTAAATACCGCTCATGCTCAAAGCGGCGGCAGGAATTCCAGCTCGAATTTTTTCACCATCTCCATCTCGCGCGGGATGTCCTGCGGTGGCTGCGGGTCTTGGCAGGTGGCCAGTCTTTGCAGACGGCCACAACGCGCCACCTTGGGCTGGAAGTAGGCACGCCACTCAAGTAATTTCCTCATCGGATGATGTTGCCGGACGATCCCAACTGGCAGATGACCGTGTTTCTCCTGCTCGCGCTGGCGGTGATGTCATTCGTTATGAAGCTGGTGGCGCTGTTGCTGCCGGCCAAATGTGAAATAGAGCGAAGGGCCATGTCGTGGGTGCTGTTTTCGCCTGACTCGGTCTTGCGTGCGCAACGGGCAACCGGCGCCGGGCCGGTGGTGCTGCGAATCCTGATGCTGTTTGCTGCTGTGTTGCTGACTTATTGGGTCTATTGGCAACTGGTCCGTGGTTTTCAAATTCGCGGAATTCTCCTGAGCTATCTTGCCGTTCCATTTCTGCTTCTGATCGGAGAGTCGCTCGTTGCCATTATGAACCTGTTCTTGCTGCCCTGTGGCTACCTGCTTCCCGCGCTGCATCGCCGTCCGTGGGCGGCGCGGAGCATTGCGGACTTTTGGGGCAACCGATGGAATCTTTGGGCCAGCGGCTGGTTTCGCTACGTCATCTTCGGCCGATTACGCCGTCGCCCCATGTTCGCGCTGTTCCTGGTCTTTGCGGCTTCCGGCTTCATGCACGAATGGGTGGTAAATTTCCCGCTTTACTGCCTCACGGGCAGAGTTCTATTTGGCACAATGATGATCTATTTCCTCCTTCAAGCGGTCGGCATCCTTGTGGAACGCCATTTCCTGAAAGGTCATCCGCGTTTGACGATGACGTTTGTCTGGCTTGTGGTTTTCGTTCCTTCACCCTTGGTGCTAAACGAAGGATACCTCCGGGCGCTTCTCCTTTGGCCTGGCATGAAGCCATGAGAAAACGAAAAAGGAAACTGTGAAGAGGTAGGTGGAAAATTCACTCGACTAATTCCCATGAAAAAATTCCTGCCGCTCGCCACCCTGATGGTCGTTGTCAACTCCGCCCTGGCACAAACGGTCGTAGTCACGACCGACACTAATGCCGCCGCCGCGCGCATCCGATGGTGGCGCGAGGCGCGGTTCGGGATGTTCATCCACTATGGCCCGGTGACGTTGACCGGCAAGGAAATCAGTTGGTCGCGCGCCAACTCGAATCCGAAGTGTCCCAACAAAGGCCCGACGCCGGTCGCGGTTTACGACAATCTTTACAAGAGATTCGACCCGACGAATTTCAACGCCGCTGACTGGGCCGGTGTCGCCAAAATGGCCGGCATGAAATACATGGTGCTGACCGCAAAGCATTGCGATGGCTTTCTGCTGTGGGATTCCAAAGTGGACGGTTACAACATCACCGCCACCCCGTTCAAGCGCGACCTCTGCGCGGAATTGTCCCAGGCTGCGCGCCAGGACGGGCTGCGGATCGGATGGTATTTTTCGCCGATGGACTGGCGCGACCCGGATTTTCGCACGGAACGGAACGGGGACTTTCTCAAACGGATGCAGGGCGAAATCCGCGAGTTGCTCTCCAACTACGGCAGGATTGACGTGATGTGGTTCGACTTCGACGGACGCGAGGCGGTTTATGACCAGACCAATACTTACGCCCTCGTCAAAAAATTGGAGCCGGAAATCATCATTGATAACCGGCTCGATCTCGGCGTGAATCAAAGCAACCGGCGCATCCTGAATCCAAACGCGGACTATTACACGCCCGAACAACAAATCGGCACTTACGATGACCAGCGTCCGTGGGAAACGTGCATGACGATCTGCCAGCAATGGGCGTGGAAACCAAACGACAAACTGAAATCACCTGCCGAAGTCGTGAGCGTACTTTGCCGGGTTGTGGGTGGTGACGGCAACCTGCTGCTCAACGTCGGCCCGATGCCGGACGGCCGCATTGAACCGCGTCAGGTCGAGGTGCTCAAACAGGTCGGTGCGTGGATGGAGGTGAACGGCGAAAGCATCTACGGCACGCGCGGCGGTCCGTGGAAGCCGACGTCCGCCCTGACCAGCACGCGCAAAGGCAGTATGGTTTATGTTCACGTCCTGAAAGTAGATGGTGACAGAATTGAACTGCCCGCCCTGCCGCGCAAAATTAAATCGGCCTCAGTGCTCGGCGGCGGCAAAATTGAAGCGGAAACGGCTGATGGGAAATTCATTCTCCATCTTCCGGAGAAACGCGATCCGCTGGCAACGGTTATCAAACTGAATTTAGACGGCTCGGCGATGGATATTCCCGCTTTGGCAGCCAGGCCGAACACCGATTAGATTTGCGTGCGGAATTCGAATTGCACGAGATTTCCTGCGGATGCTGCGGCCAGATCCTGCGGTGTCTCACCGCACACTTCAGGGTAAGGGTTCGAGCTCCACATTGCGGAATTCCACCGGCTTGCCCTCGGCCTGCAAGCCGATGGCGCCGGAACTGGCCGATGTTCCCGTAACTTCGTTTTGCAGCACGCCGTTGACGCGCACGATGATAGTGTTGCCACGGCACACGATGTCATAGCTGTTCCATTCGCCGACGGGCTTCTCGGAACTCGGTTGCTGGTGCGGAATATAATTCGGATGTTCGGCCGTCGTGCCGTTTGCTTTCGAGCCGCCGTTACAGCGGATTTCTCCCGCATCGCCGGAAAGCAATTGCGCTTCGAAACAATACGGCCAGACTTTGTCCGGCGGATTGACGTGCAGAAAAACGCCACTGTTTCCGGGGCCAGACGGGAAACGCCATTCGGCGTGCAATTGGTAATCGCGGTAGGTTTGAAGCGTGCGCGCGTACCCGTTCGGTTTGCCCTGACACACAATGACACCATTTGTCACCGACCAGACGGATGCGGCGGGCTTGTTCGTGTCCTTGGATACAAACGTCCAGCCGGAGAAATTTTTCCCATCGAAGAGTTGAATTTTCCCGGTTGGCGTGACGGCCGCTCTGTCCGGCTGCGCGGACAGCGGAAGAGCCGCTCCAATCAAGAGCAAAACCAGGATCCTTAAGGAGCCGGAGAATGATCTCATGGGCGCAGATTGCCCATGTGCCGGAAAAATACAATCAACATGTCGCCTAGCCAGGCAGTGGCCGGATTTCCAGCCCGAACTTGCTACAATCTCCATCACGCGCGGGATGTCCTGCTTTTGCTGTGGATTGGTGGGCAACTTTCGACGCGAACTGACGGCCTGCCGGAAAGATTGATTTGCTTGAGGAAGAAAATTCCCGGCGAAGGCTTCAAGTGTCCCTGGTAATTTGACGGTCGGTGACGGTCTCCTCTGCACGTATTGCGTTTATCAGTGCAAAAATGTTGTGGACAAACCACCGGCGTTCACTGATAACGACCCCAGCGTTGATGATTGCACCTTTACAAAGTGAATTTCCGTTACGCGTGGCGGTTTGTGCCTGGTGCAAACCAAAGAGGCGTGGTGTAGATCCGGGCACAAAGCCCGACCCGATTTCGCACGGTATTTGCCCACGCCACTTCAAGAAGCTCAAGTTGGAGTTGCTGATGAAGAAGGATGCCGGTCATCCTGCTCATGCGTTTGCGACGCCTACGCGGCGGCGCCGGACACCGCTCAATCACCCGGAACTGAACTACCAAGCTTGAAGCGGTTGGCTGGCGGCTGCAATCCAGAACGGAATATTACGCTGAACGGCTAACGCTCCCGTCGGCGGCAGAGTTTCCAACCCGAACTTCTTCGCAATCTTATTTCTGTGGCGGAGCGGGAATCAGCCCGTGCCGGGTCATCACGGCTTTGATTTTCTCCAAATCCGGCGGGCCACCGGCTTTGCTGATGGCGGCAATGTCCCGGAAATATTCCGGGCCGATGAGCGCGGGTGTTGCGACTGCCAACGCTTTGGCCGTAGCCGGCCTGAGGTTGTTGAAACCGTGTACCGCGCCGCGTGGGATGAAACAGGAAGTGCCGGGGCCAATGTCCATCGGTTGGCCATTGACAGTGAACGTCATCACGCCTTCCAGACCGTAAATGGTCTCGTCATAGTGCGTGTGCGAATGGGGCGCCGGAACTTTCACGCCCGCCGGCACGGTGAATTCAAACATGGCCAACTGGCCGTTGGTGTCCTTGCCCTCGAGCAAAAAGCAAATGTCGATCTGCCCGACACGGATGTTCTCTTTCTCTTCTGCCATAATCGTCTTTGACTTATTTGTAGCGGCGGTCTGTGACCGCCGGTCCTTGCGTACCGCCAACATTCTGCCCTTGCCCCCATCGTCGCTCACAGAGCGACGCTACAACGGGAGACTGCTCATGCGCCGGGTGGCGGCAGGATTTCCAGCCCGAATTTTTTAGCAATCTCCATCACGCGCGGGATGTCTTGCTGTTGCTGCGGACTGAGCGCGCCGATTTCCTCGAAGAATCCTTCAAAGCCTGCCGGGGTGATGACGCACATGAGCCGACCGGGCGTCTGGCCCAGGTAGCGGTAAGTGTGCGGAATCCCGCGCGGCGCAAAAATCGTCGCGCCCTTTTTCGCGACGAATTTTTTATCTCCCACGGTCCACTCGTATTCGCCTTCGAGGATTTGAAACGTCTCGTCCTCGCGATGGTGGATATGCGGCGGGGGCCCGCCGCCCGGCACGTCGTGCGATTCGACTGCGCTCACCACGCCGCCGGTATCGCGACCATGGATGCGGATGACCATCGGAATGCCAAGGATATTCACCTTTTTACCGCCGTCGTTGGGAATTTGGATTGGATTCATAAATAAGGGCGGTGATGTTCCGTTGCCGTATGCCGGCTGGCAAGCCAACAATCCGTCCCATGCCACTTCTACCAGGGTCGGCTTAGCCGGACGGCTCGTCAAAATAGCGTGCCCGAAGCGGTTTGAGGTAGCGGTCGCTCAATGTATTCAAGGCTTCGCGGGCCAGGGTGAATTTATCCGCCAATTTCTCAAAAACCGATGCCGGTCCGGGCGGCCGGGTTTCCCGTGCCGCCAGCGTATAGAAACGCCGGCCCTCGCGCTCGTAATCGGGCACGACGCGCCAGTCCTGGCTCCGGGGGCACCGGACAAAAGCCGAGGCGTGGTCGGGATAGATGCCCGTGAGAAACAGCGCGATATCGGCGATGCGTTTATAAAAACGGGGTTTCAGTTCCGACTCAACCAGGCGGCACAGCGCCATCATGTCGTCCATGTCCATGTCGCTGAATTTGCGTTTTTGCCAGCCGCGGCCTTCCTGCCGGTAAACCACGGCAATGTTCGTGCGAACGAACGAGCAAAGCATTTCGGTGAGATACTCGCGCAACGGCGGATCGCCGAGCAGTTGCCCGGCCTGGGCCGCTTCGAAAACCGGGATGCGTTTGCCACGCGCGTCCCGTTCGAGCACGAAAGACTGGCCGGCGAGGTCGCGCCGGACGCGACGCAACAACACGGAGAACATCAGGTAGGGCGAAACCCGAACGAGCACTTCCAATTCGTTCATGAGTCGTTCCGCGAGTTTCGGGTCCTCCAACATCGGTTCCAGGAGGTCGTCCTTGTCCCGGACCAAATCGATAATGTGGTCAAGGTCCCGCCGTTTGGTTGCGACGGTTTCCACCAAAAATTTCAGGTCTGATTCAGTCAGGCGCATTTGCACAAATGGCGTGGAGGTTCACCGCCTCACGCCAGACTTAATATAGCCCGTTTGCTGCAATCACGCAAAAATCCGGTTCCCAGCCGACCGGGGGCAGGATTCCCGGGCCCTCGGGAAATATTTTCACGCAATTGTCCTGAACGGTTCAGCCCGTTCGTCGTCTTATTGAAAAGGACAAAAAAAACAAAGGAAAGAAAGGCAGAACATGAGCACATCCAGGAAAAAGACAAACGCCAGTATTATCTGGTTTGAAATCCCCACCGACGATATTGACCGCGCCAAGACGTTTTACAGCAAGCTGTTTGGCTGGAAAATCGCGCCGTTTCCCGGGATGTCGGCCCCCGAAGCGCAGAATTACCTGCACATTGACACTGGTGGCGAGGACGCTTCGCCCGACGGCGGAATGATGAAGCGCATGCATCCGCAACAGCCCATTACCAATTACATCGATGTCTTGTCGGTGACGGAACATATGGCCAAAGTCGAAAAACTCGGCGGGAAGGTCTGTGTCCCCAAAACTGCCGTGATGCAAATGGGTTACTTCGCCGTCTGCCAGGACACGGAAGGCAATACCTTCGCCCTGTGGGAACGCAACGACAAGGCAAAATAATTGTCCTGATTGCAATTTCTCATTCGTCGTATTATGGAATGACCAAGAATCATCAGACTATGAATGAAAGGAACGTTATGGACGCAAAGAATAAATACCTGCTGCTGTTCCGGGGCAAGGAGTGGTACAGCAGCCTTACCCCCGATGAAATCCAGAAGACCATGGACCAGATTAAATGCTGGTTTGAACGGCTGACCGAATCGGGCAAGCTCAAGGCGGCCCAGCCGCTGAAGCGCGAAGGCGCCATCGTTTCCGGCAAGACCGGACGAATAGTGGCTGACGGGCCGTTCGCCGAGTCCAAGGAAGTCATTGGTGGGTACGTCCTGGTGGAGGTGGAAAGTCTGGATGAGGCGATTGCCATTGCCAAAAGCTGTCCCACGCTGCGGTTTGGAATGGAAGTTGAGGTCCGGCCCGTGGCGGAGGAATGTCCGACGATGGCGCAGGCACGGCAGATTCTGGCGGAAGCACTGTTGGCGACCGCTGCAGCCTGACACAAAACAAATTCACCCAAAATCATCAACCACGTAGAAAATCATGAATACACAAACCAAAAATGGATACATGTTGCTGTTCGTCGGCATGGACTGGCACAAAGGCCTTTCACCGGAGGAAATGCAAAAGGTTTCCGAGCAATGGATGGCCTGGTTCAAGAACCTGACCGAACAGGGCAAGGCCGTTGCCGGCCAGCCGCTGGAGCGCGATGGAAAAACTGTTTCGGGCAGGAACGGACGGGTCGTCGCGGACGGTCCGTTTGCGGAATCCAAGGAAGCCATCGGCGGTTATTTTCTGCTCGATGTCGCCACGATGGACGAAGCCTTGGCCATCGCCCAGCAATGTCCGGGACTGGCGTATGGCGCGAAGGTCGAAGTCCGGGCCGTGCGTGCGGAGTGTCCGCTTGCGAGCGAGGCCGGGGCGCAACTTGCGGAAGCGACGGCGTGAACTCCCAGCCGGCCTTCCCGTCACACCGGGCGGGAGGGCCGGCACGAAACCAGCCAACGAAAAAATTATGAGCACGACAAAAACTAAACCCCATGTTGAACCGTATTTGTTCTTCGATGGGCGCTGTGAGGAAGCGATTGAATTTTATCGCAACGCGCTCGGCGCGGAGGTGGACATGCTGATGCGTTTCAAGGACAGCCCGGAGCCGGCTCAGCCCGGCATGCACGCGCCCGGCTCCGAAAACAAGGTGATGCACGCGAACTTGCGAATCGGCGATACCTCGGTGATGGCATCCGACGGACGTTGCGGGGGCAAACCGCATTTCGATGGCTTTGCGCTATCGCTGGAGGTGGCCACCGAAGCCGAGGCGGACCGGCTGTTCGCCGCCCTGGCCAACGGCGGCAAGGTGCAAATGCCGCTGACCAAAACGTTTTTCTCGCCGCGCTTCGGCATGGTGGCTGACCGCTTCGGTGTGATGTGGATGATCCTCGTGCCGCAAACGCCTGGCTGAGGGAAATAAAGTCAACCAACCACAGCATTACCAGGATCAACTTAAGAACGAACATGACAACAACAACACCCAATCAAACGGCTGAACGGCCCTTCGTTATCACGCGCATATTTGACGCGCCGCGTGACTCAGTGTGGAAGGCGTGGACGGAGCGTGAGCGCCTGAAGCAATGGTTCGGGCCAAAAGGTTCCACCATGCCGGAGGCCAAAATGGATTTCCGGCCGGGCGGGACCTGTCATTCCTGTCTGCGCTCGCCGGATGGCCGCGAAATGTGGGGCAAATTTATCTACCGTGAAATCGTGGCGCCGGAACGGCTGGTTTACGTCCAGCATTTTTCCGACCGGGAAGGCGGCATCACCCGGCATCCGCTGAGTCCCACCTGGCCGCTGCAAATGCAGACGACCGTCACGTTTGCGGAGCAAAACGGGAAAACCCTGTTGACCGTGCGATGGGTGCCTTTAAATCCATCGGACGAGGAGCGCAACACGTTTGATGCTGCGCACGAAGGCATGAAACAGGGTTGGGGCGGCACATTTGAACAACTCGCCGATTACCTGGCAAAAGCCTGAACAAGAAATTCAAATTCGCTAAAACCTATGGATACATTTCTCCCGCCCATCGAGCAGCCCCACGGGCTGATGATGAAGCTCGCATATTACTTTACCCGCCGGCAATTCGGCAAGGTGCTGACGCCGGTGAAGGTGCATTCCGCGCGGCTGCCGTCCGCCTTCGGCCTGTTCTATGCGAAGATCGGCAAGCTCGATGAAAAGCTGACACTGCCGCAGGAGATGATCCTGCTCATCCGCGAGCAGGTGGCCCACCTGAATGTTTGTCTTTTCTGCACGGACATCGGGCGGGCGTTTGTGATCAAGGCCTCGATGAATGAGGCCAAATTCGATGCGCTCGCGGACTACCGCACGAGCAGTCTTTTTACGGAGGCCGAACGCGCCGCATTGGATTATGTGACGGAGCTGACCCGGGAGAGGAAGGTCAACCCGGACACCTTTGCCCGCATGGCCCGCCATTATTCCGAACGCGAGATTTGCGAAATCGTCTGGCTGGTGGCCAGCGAGCACGTCTACAACATCACCAACATTGGCTTGAACATTCATTCCGACATGTTGTGTGACATCGCCCGGCACAAGAACTGAAAGGAGACGAAATCATGTCCACCAATACCATTCGACTTCACCGCGTGCTGCGCACCCCGCCGGAAAAAATTTATCGCGCATTTTTGGATGCCGACTCAATGGCCAAATGGCTTCCGCCCAACGGGTTCACCGGCAAGGTGCATCACCTGGACGCCAAAGTCGGCGGCACCTACAAGATGTCGTTCACTAATTTCGGCACCGGCAGGAGCCATTCCTTTGGCGGAACCTACGTTGAACTGGTGCCGAACGAACGGATTCGCTACACCGACAAATTCGACGATCCGAATCTGCCCGGCCAAATGCAGGCGACCATCACCTTGAAAAAAGTGTTCTGCGGAACAGAATTGAACATCGTGCAGGAAGGGATTCCCGACGCAATTCCTGCCGAGGCGTGCTATCTCGGCTGGCAGGAGTCGCTCATTCTTCTGGCAAAGCTGGTCGAAGCCGAGATTCCGGATTAACACGTAAAGCTTAATAGAGTTATGGCAATCGCTCGCAAAGATATCGCGCTTTCATTCCTTCGCGCCGCTTCGTCCGGCAATGCCCGTGCGGCATGTCAAAAATTTGTCACGCCGGATTTTTGTCATCATAACGCCTGTTTTCCCGGCGATGCCGAATCGCTGATGCACGGAATGGAAGAAAACGCGTCGAATTTTCCGAACAAAGCGCTGGATGTAAAACGAGCGCTTGAGGATGGGGCTTTTGTGGCGGTTCACTCACATGTGCGATTGAAACCCGGCGACCGCGGCGTCGCTCTGGTCCACATTTTCAGGTTTCAAGACAAGCGTATCGCAGAGCTTTGGGATGTGGGTCAGCCGGTGCCGGAAAATTCACCGAACAAGAATGGAATGTTTTGAGCCCGGAAAAACCATGCAAAAGATCACTCCCTTCCTGTGGTTTGACGGCCGGGCCGAAGAGGCCGCGAAGTTTTACACCTCCATCTTCAGGAAATCGAAAGTCCTGAACGTCGCCCGCTACGGCAAAGCTGCCGAACAGGCTTCAGGCCGGCCGCAAGGATCAGTCATGACCGTTGAATTCCAGCTGGCGGGCCAGAATTTCGTGGCGCTCAACGGCGGTCGGCAGTTCAAATTCACCGAGGCCGTCTCGTTCGTCGTGAACTGTAAAACCCAGCGCGAAGTGGATTACTATTGGAAGAAACTTTCCGCCGGCGGCAAGGAGGTGCAGTGCGGCTGGCTCAAAGACAGGTACGGAGTCTCCTGGCAGATCGTACCCACGATTCTGGGCGAGTTATTGGGCGGCAAGGACGCCGCGAAAGGAGAACGTGTCATGCAGGCCCTGCTTAAAATGGTGAAACTTGACATCCAAAAACTGAAGCAGGCTTACGGCTCAACCGACCGGGCGTCCGGCAAACGCCGGCGCCTGTGATTCATAACCGGATAATCGAACACCAACCTGACCGATCATCACCCGCAAACTACAAGGAACAAACCATGAAATCACCTGCCCGCCATCTGCCAACCGTTGCCCGCATCCTGATGGGCCTGATGTTTTTTGTGTTCGGCCTCAATGGATTTCTGCATTTCATCCCGCAGCCCAAGGAACCCATGCCGGATGGCGTCATGGCGCTGATGGGGGGATTCATGCAGAGCGGCTACATGATGCCGCTGATTTTTGGCACCCAGACGCTCGTCGGCGCATTGCTCCTGCTGAACGCTTTTGTGCCGCTCGCCCTGGCGTTGATTGCGCCGGTGATCGTAAACATCATTGCCTTCCACATTTTCCTCATGCCTTCCACCATCGCGCCGGGCATTGTGGTTCTGGTCCTGGAACTTTATCTGGCGTGGTCGTATCGCGAAGTATATCGGCCCATGCTCGCTTTGCGTACAAAGCCGGGAGGCGGCTGAAGGGCAATGGGCCGGGCATACTAAAAACGCTTGACCGTTTTACTTAAGAACTGAAACCATCAACCCACCAAACTGAAAAAGGAGGAAGTTATGCTCATGCCAATACTCATCGGCCTTGCTGTCCTGGCTGTGCTGTTTCTCATCATCGTCGCCACTCGGCCGTCTGATTTCCGGGTTACCCGATCGGCCGCCATCGCCGCGCCGCCGGAAAAAGTTTTTCCGCACGTCAATGAACTTCGCAATTGGGAGGCGTGGAACCCGTGGGGAAGGTTGGACCCGGATTGTCAAATGACCTATGACGGTCCGCCCGCCGGCGCCGGCGCAAGTTACACGTGGGCCGGCAACAACAAAGTGGGGGCAGGGCGGAGCACCATTACGGAAAGCAAACCGCACGAACTGGTGCGGTTCCGGCTCGAATTCGCAAAGCCGATGAAAGCGACAAACACCGCCGAGTTCACGTTCCGGCCCGAGGGCGATCAGACCATCGTGACCTGGACGATGTCCGGCAAAAATAATTTTATCGGCAAGGCGTTTGGATTGGTCGTGAACTGCGACAAGATGGTTGGCGGCCAGTTTGAAAAAGGCCTGGCGCAGATGAAATCGTTGACGGAGGCAGCGGCCGAAAAAATTCCCGTTCACTCATAAATCTAAACCAATCGGAGGAAACCATGAGCAAGATACGAGTCCTGGTCGGCACGAAGAAGGGCGCGTTCATCCTGACCGCGGATGGCCAGCGCAAAACCTGGAAAGTCAGCGGTCCGCATTTCGCGGGCTGGGAAATTTACCACGTCAAAGGCTCCCTCGCGGACCCGAACCGCATCTACGCCTCGCAAACGAGCGGCTGGTTCGGCCAGATCATCCAGAGGTCCGACGACGGCGGCAGGACCTGGAACACACCGGGCAGCAGTCCGGAGGAATTGAAAAGCCCGGAAGGTTTTCCGAAGGGCGAAAGCAACAAATTCGTCTATGACGGCAAGGCCGGCACGCACAAGTGGTATGACGGCACCCAACATCCGTGGGAATTCAAGCGGGTCTGGCACATCGAGCCGTCGCTCACCAATCCGGACACCGCCTATGCCGGTGTGGAAGACGCCGCGATTTTCAAAACGACTGACGGCGGCAAAACGTGGCAGGAACTGCCCGGTTTGCGTGGTGCCAAGGGTCATCTCTGGCAACCGGGCGCGGGCGGCATGGCGGTTCACACCATCCTGCTGGATCCGAAAAATGCGAAGCGGATTTACGTTGCGATTTCGGCCGGCGGTTGTTTTCGCACCGATGACGGCGGCAAAACCTGGAAACCGATTACGCGTGGGCTGAAGTCACAATTTGAATTGCCCGACCCGGACGCGGAAGTGGGCCACTGTGTCCACCGGATCGCGTTGCATCCGTCACGGCCCGACGTGCTGTTCATGCAAAAACATTGGGACGTGTTGCGCACCGACAACGCCGGCGAGCGATGGACCGAAGTCAGCGGCAACCTGCCGACGGATTTCGGCTTTCCGATTGATGTTCATGCACACGAGCCGGAAACCATTTTCGTCGTGCCCATCAAGAGCGATTCCGAACATTACCCGCCCGACGGCAAACTGCGGGTGTATCGCAGCAAGACCGGTGGCAACGAATGGGAACCGCTCACCAAAGGTCTGCCGCAAAAAGATTGCTACGTGAACGTCCTGCGCGATGCGATGGCCGTGGACACGCTGGACAAATGCGGTATTTATTTCGGCACGACCGGCGGCCAGGTTTATTGCTCGGCCAATGGCGGCAACTCGTGGAACGCCATCGTCCGCGACCTGCCGGCGGTTTATTCGGTGGAAGTGCAGACCCTGTGATGATCCGCGTCGTGCTGCCATTTCATTTGCGCAACCTGGCGCGCGTGAACGGTGAGGTGCTGCTTGAAGTGGCTGCCCCGGTCACCGTGTGCTCCGTGCTCGACACGCTGGAGGCGCGGTATCCGGTTTTGCGGGGAACCCTGCGCGACCACGACACGTTGAAACGGCGCCCGTACGTGCGATTTTTCGCGTGCAAAGAAGATTTGTCGCTCGAACCGCCGGACGCGCCATTGCCGGAAGAGATCGTGAACGGCGCCGAACCATTTCTGATTGTTGGCGCGATGGCAGGGGGGTGAATGCAAACCGAATCCCAGGCCGCCGAAGTTCAATCACCGGAGGTCTCCACCGTGGTGGAACATCTTTTTCGCCATGAAGCGGGAAAGATGGTCGCCACCCTGACGAAGATTTTCGGGATTGAACATCTCACGCTGGCGGAAGACGTGGTACAGGAGGCGCTGGCCCGCGCGTTACAGACATGGCCCTTCTACGGCGTGCCCAAAAATCCGGCGGCGTGGATCATGCGGGCCTCCCGCAACCTCGCCGTGGATGTCGTCCGCCGCCAGAAAGTTTTCCGCGACAAGGAACCGGAAATCATCCGGTTGATGGACCGGGGAAGTCCTGCGCCGGACGAAGCAATTTTCCCCGAAGAAGAAATTGCGGACGACCGCCTGCGGCTGATGTTTGCCTGTTGTCATCCGCAGGTTCCCGGGGAGGCACAGGTGGCGCTCGCGTTGAAAGTGCTCTGCGGTTTCAGCGTCACGGAAATTGCCCGGGCCTTTCTGACCACCGACGCCGCCATCGCCAAGCGGCTGACCCGCGCGAGACAAAAAATCACCGAAGCGCGGATACCGTTTGAACTTCCTGCGGGAGCAGAGCTGTCGCGGCGGCTGGACGGCGTCCTGCAATCGCTCTACCTGTTGTTCAATGAAGGTTACAAGGCTTCCACCGGCGACAAACTGGTGCGCGAAGAAATTTGCGCCGAGGCGATCCGGCTGGCCAGCCTGCTGGCGGAACATCCAACCGGCAATCGGCCGAAGACCCACGCATTGCTGGCGCTGATGTTGCTGAACGCCGCACGCAATCCCACGCGAACGGATCACGAGGGCAACCTGCTTCGTCTCGAAGAGCAGGACCGGACGCGGTGGTTGCAACCGATGATGGCCCGTGGCATGTTTCATCTGGCGCAATCGGCGGCCGGCGACGAGATCTCGGAATATCACCTGCAAGCCGGCATCGCCGCGTGCCATTGTGCCGTGAAAGACTATGCGTCCACGGACTGGCCGCAGATCCTGTCGCTCTACGATCGTTTGATTGAATTTGACGATTCGCCGGTGGTCGCGCT
>JANWKE010000008.1 GCA_025451535.1 Verrucomicrobiia bacterium | reverse complement strand
TTACCGTGCTGCTCATCCTGCTGTTCCTGACTCCGCTCTTCAACTATATCCCCGTGCCCGCGCTGGCTGCCCATCTCATGCGGGTCGGCTATAAACTGATTAACCGCCCGCAAATCCGGGTCTCGACCCGGTCCACCCGCTCGGACGCCGTCGTTTTTTTCTCGACACTGGGAGCCGCACTTTTTCTCAGGCTCGACACCGCCATTTACGTGGGCATTGGTGTGGCGCTGGCGTTATTTCTGCAGAAAACCAGCACGCCGACGCTGGCGGAATATACCTTCAATGAAAGCGGGCAACTGGCCGAACTGCGTGATCGGAAACAACGTCCCAATCCCCAAATTTCCATTATTCATGTCGAAGGCGAGCTGTTTTTCGGCGCCGCGGATCTGTTCCAGGATCAAATTCGCCGCCAGGCCGAGGACGAAAACATCCGCGTTTTCATTCTCCGCATGAAAAATGCGCGGCATCTCGATGCCTCCACCGTCATGGCGTTGGAATCACTTCACGATTACCTGCGCAAGACGGGCCGTTATCTGCTGATCAGCGGCAGCAGTCCTGATGTTACCCGCGTTCTGCGCAACAGCGGTCTGCTGAAACAAATCGGCGAGGAGAACATCTTTCCGGCTGAGATCAATCCGACGATTGCCACCAAACGGGCACTGGTACGCGCCCGGGAACTGCTGCCGCAGAAGGCCGATGTCCGGCTGTTTTACGGCCGTCCGCTGGACAACGACTCCGGAGTTCTCAAAGACATCGGTGATTACGAAATTTGAGGTCTTTGCCTTTTGAGACAGCCGGATGGCTTAAAGGGGTGCATTTTTGACATCCGCACCAAATACTCACTGGCTTGTGGTAGCTTTGTAGCGCCGGCGTCCTCGGCGGCGGGTTGTAGCGGCGTCCCGCCGCGTTTTTTTGGTTCAAGCACCGGGACGGTGCTTGAACTCGCAGCCGAGACGGCCGCGCTACGGCGCGGACGCACCCGACTTCAGGCAAGGTTTCAAACATGAATTGTTCCCCGATTCATTTCACGGCAAGCTATGCGCTCCTATGCAGCAGGCAAATCTGGGAATGATTGGCGGTGGCACGGTGGGCAGCGGCTTGTTTCACGCGCTTCAGCTCAATGGCGGGCTCATGGCTTCGCGCATTGGGGTCAAGGTCGCCGTCCGCAACATCGCGGTCAAAGCGTTCGACGAGCCGCGACCGTATCCCATTCCGCGTTTGCTGATGACAACGGACTGGAAGGAAGTCGTCAATGATCCGGGCATTCACATCATTTCAGAGCTCGTCGGCGGCACGACCCTCGCTCGCGAAATTATTTTGTGTGCGCTGAAACTCGGCAAGCCGGTCATCACGGCAAACAAGGCGTTGCTGTCCGCGCACGGCGAGCAGCTTTTTGCCGCGGCCAAAAAATACGGTACCAATCTTTATTACGAGGCCAGTGTTTGCGGTGGCATTCCCATCATCAAATCGTTGCGCGAAGGTTTTGTCGGCAACCGCATCAACGCGCTTTACGGCATCGTCAATGGCACGTGCAATTACATCCTGACCCGGATGAAGCTGGAAGGCGCGGACTTCGCCACGGTGCTGGCGGACGCGCAAAAGCAGGGTTACGCTGAAACCCCGCCTGACCTCGACATTGACGGCTGGGACGCCCAGCACAAAATCGGCATTCTTGCCTCGCTGGCGCACGGTTTCTGGGTGAGTCCAAAAGAAATTCACGTCGAAGGCATCCGCCACATTTCAGCGATGGACATCAAATTTGCCAGTGAACTTGGTTACACCATCAAACTGCTTGGAATCGTCAAACAGATTGACCATATACGATTTACGATTGACGCCTCAAACGAAAAACCGGCGTGTAAATCGTCAATCGAAAATCGCAAATGCAGAGTGCAGGTTTCGGTGTATCCCACCCTGATACCGAACTCGCATGTTTTGGCGGGCGTAAATCATGTTTTCAACGCCGTCTTTGTCCGCGGTGACATTGTCGGCGACACGCTGTTTTATGGGCGCGGCGCTGGCAAAGACGCCACGGCCAGCGCGGTCTTAAGCGATCTGGCAGACGCGGCGCTCGACCTGAAATTCGGCACCAAACACCGCGTGCCGCCTTTTGTGCCGCACGAATGCGCCGGCGCCGTCGTGCCGATTGAAGACGTCGTTTCGCAATATTTTGTACGTCTGGATGTCACGGATCGGCCGGGAGTGCTGGCAAAAATCGCGGCCATTTTCGGCCTGTCGAAAATCGGCATTTCGTCGGTGATTCAACCCGAAGGCCACGAAGGTAAAAGCGTGCCGCTGATTTTCATGCTGCACTATGCGACCAACGGCGCGGTGACAAAGGCGTTGGCCGGAATCGGCAAATTGTCTGTGGTCAAAAGCAAGCCGGTGATGATTCGGGTGGAGAGCTTCGAATAAGTCCGCGCTCTGCGCGCGACCTCAGAACATGATTCTTTTCCGCAGCACCAACGGCCAGGCGCCCGCCGTCAATTTGCGCGGGGCATTTCATGCCGGACTTGCCCCGGACCGCGGGCTTTATTTGCCCGAGAAATTTCCGCAACTGGCGCCGGACGAAATCACGGCGTTTGCCCAATTGCCCTATCACGAAATCGCCTTTGGCGTTCTGTCAAAATTTACCGAGGGGATCATTTCCAACCGTGATTTGGCCATCCTGTGCCGCGACGCGTACCATTTCCCGATTCCGCTGGAAAAAATTCACGACCGCGTATTCCTGATGCGGCTGGACCAGGGCCCGACGGCATCGTTCAAGGATTTCGCCGCACAAATGATGGCGCGGATGTTCGGGCACTTTCTGCGCGACGACGGCCGGCCGGTGACCATCCTCACCGCCACCAGCGGCGATACCGGCTCAGCGGTGGCGCACGCCTTTCACGGAGTACCGGGAGTGCGGGTGATCGTGTTGTTTCCCATCGCCGAAGTCAGCGAGAGCCAGCGCAAGTTGATGACCACGCTGCGCGACAACATCCGCACCGTTGCGATTGACGGGAAATTTGACGATTGCCAGGCGATGGTGAAACGCGCCTTTGCCGATCCCGATTTGAAGCACATTCCGTTGTCTTCCGCCAATTCCATCAACATTGGCCGGCTCCTGCCGCAGAGCGTTTATTATTTTTACGCCGCTTCCCGGCTGGCAAAACCCGGCGAACCCACGGTCTTTTCCATTCCCAGCGGCAATTTTGGCGATGCCATGGGTGCCGTCGTCGCGCGGGAGATGGGTTTGCCGGTGAAAAAGTTGATTGTGCCGGTGAATGACAACGACGCCTTTCCCAAATTTCTTGCGAGCGGCCATTACGACAAAGTCGTGCCCTCGCGCAACTCGCTCTCGAATGCGATGAACGTCGGCCACCCGAGCAACCTCGCGCGGCTCGTGGCGATTTACGGCGGACAGATGGACGAGACCGGCAAAATCCGCAAGCAGCCCGTCCTGACCGCGATGCGCCGTGAGGTATTCTCTACTTCGGTTTCCGACGCGCGCACGCGGGCGGCGATCCGGGATTTCTGGACGAAATATCAATTGCTGCTTGAGCCGCACGGCGCAGTGGCGTGGCAGGGCTTTCTCGACTGGCTCGCCGTCGAACCGCTTGGCGACGCGCCGGCCGTGATTATCGAAACCGCAAATCCGGCGAAATTCCCGGAAGAAGTCGAAAAAGTTGTCGGCTGGCCTCCCGACGTTCCGCCGGCGATGGCCGCCGCCATCAACCTGCCGGAGGATTTCGACCGGATGGACGCGGATTACGGAAAATTTCGCGAGTACCTGGTGCAGCGTCACGCGGCTTGATTGCCGGCGCGTTTCTGGCATCCTTTCCGTTCCAAAAACTGCCATGGCTTTGATCGTCCAAAAATACGGCGGCACCTCGGTCGGCAACACCGACCGCATCAAAAACGTCGCGGCGCGCGTGGCCAAATATCGCGCGCAAGGCGATCAAATTGTCGTGGTGGTTTCGGCCATGAGCGGCGTGACTGATGGTCTGATCAAATTGGCCAAGGACATTGCGCTGTTGCCGAGCGAACGCGAGATGGATGTGTTGCTGGCGACCGGCGAACAACAAACCATTGCGCTCACGGCGATTGCGCTGCACGCGTTGAACGTTCCCGCCGTTTCACTCACCGGGGCGCAGGCGGGCATCATGACCGACGGTGTCCATACCAAGGCGAAGATCCACAACATCACCCCGAAGAAAGTCCGTGACCTTTTGAAACAAGGCAACGTCGTCATTGTCGCCGGTTTTCAGGGTGAAACCCCGGAAGGGCAGATCACCACGCTGGGCCGCGGCGGTTCGGACTTGACCGCGATTGCGCTGGCGGCCGCGCTCAAGGCCGATCTTTGCCAGATCTACACGGACGTGGACGGTGTTTACACCGCCGACCCGCGCATTGTAAAAGATGCGAAGAAACTGGAGGAAATTTCCTACGACGAAATGCTCGAACTGGCCAGTCTCGGCGCCAAGGTGATGCAGGGCCGCTCGGTGGAATTCGCGAAAAAATTTGACGTCGTATTTGAAGTCCGTTCCAGTTTGAATGACAACCCCGGAACCATTGTGAAAGAAGAAACCAAAAGCATGGAAGACGTCGTCGTGCGCGGCGTTTCACTCGACAAGAATCAGGCGAAGGTCACGCTCGTCGGCGTGCCTGACAAACCCGGCGTGGCGGCGCGCATCTTCAAGGCGCTCGGCGACGCAACCGTTAACGTGGACATGATCGTCCAAAACATCAGTCATGGCAGCGGCGTGCCGGCCACCGACCTCTCATTCACCGTGGACAAGCCGGACTTGCTGAAAGCGCAAAAGGTGATTGACGGCCTGAAAAAAGAGCTCGGTTTCCGCGACGTGATTGCTACGGAAAAGATCGGCAAACTCTCCATCGTCGGCGTGGGCATGCGAAGCCATACGGGCGTGGCCGCAAAGCTGTTTGAGACACTGGCCAACGAAGGTGTGAACATTGACATGATTTCCACCAGCGAAATCAAAATTTCCGTGGTGATTGATCTGGCCAGAGGCGAAGCGGCGATGAAAGCCGTCCACGCGGCGTTTATCGAGAATTAAAGTCAGTCGTTTTTGAAATAGCCGGCAAACGGCTTGAGGATTTCCAATTTGACCAGGGCGGTGATGACGACGGTGTAAACCAACGAGACAATCACGTCTGTCAACAATTCTCGGCGCAAGTCCGGCGGCGGTTTTTCCGAAAAAATCTGCCGTGTGCCCTTGTGCAGGAGCACAAGGCCGAGCACGTTCGTCAGCCAGTAGCCGATGATTAAACTCGCCGCGAACGCCGGCTTGTAAAAGAGACTCACCAGCCAGGCGAAGGCCAGCGCGAGGGGAATGTTCACGAATGCGTCATTCCACCAGGAGAGCGGCGAGAGCAGGTAACCAATCGTCGCCAGAGCGCCGCCGGAGATTTTGCGTTTCCAAGCCATAGACACGCCAGTCTCCCGGCGATGGCGGAGAAGAAGCAAGTGCGAATTTGAAAACGTCGCCGAAATGACAAAAGCAATTCAACTGCTCGCCACGCTTTTAGATTCCACCTTGCGTGTGAACATGTCATGGGACGGAGAAAAGCCGCGTTTTGACCGGAAGAAAAAGGATTTGACCTGCTGAACCCAAATGGCTATGATTCTTGCAGTGAATCGCAATTTGAATCTGAACCTGCTGCTGAACGCGCTGCTGCTGTTGTGCCGCGCGGCGGTTGGGTTCTGATTCGTTAATCAATTTTATCGAACCCCACTGCCAAACCGGCGGTGGGGTTTTTGTTTT
>JANWKE010000007.1 GCA_025451535.1 Verrucomicrobiia bacterium | reverse complement strand
TCCTGGCCGATGCGCGCCTGTTCGCGATCGCTGATTTCCAGAATTTCGCGCTCCAGCCGGTGCCGGTCGGTGGTATCTTCCGCAATCCCGACGATGCGGATGACTTTGCCGGAACTGTCGTGAATCGGGAAGGCGCGGTCCCGAATCCACCGCCAGGCGCCGTCGGGCCTGACAATGCGGTATTCCTGGTTGTATTCACCGGTGGCTTGTTTCGTGAGCATGGCCTGCGCGACCGCTTCGCGATCTTCCGGGTGAATGGCCTCCAGCCACGCGTGCGGCGATTGGTAGAGTTCTTTGCAGCTCCGGCCCCAGATTTTTTCGTAGGCCGGGCTGACATAGACCATGCGGGTCTCCTCCGAGTCCCTGATCCAGAATGCGTCGGTGATGTTTTCAGCCAGTTGGCGCAACTGTTGCATGGTCTTGCGCAATTGTTCCTCGGTTTGCTCGCGGTCGCTGATTTCCCGCTCCAGCGCGAGGGTCCGTTCCTTTACCCGCTGCTCCAGATGTTCGGTCAGGTTGCGGACCGCGGACAGCAACAGAACGACAAATAACGAAATCCCGGTTTGCACGCCGAGATTCCAACAAAGAACGCCCGTCGGTAAATTGCGATTGGCCTCGCCTACCAGGGCGGCGAGGGAACTGGCCAGGGCGATTAGAATGCCGACCTTTCGGCTCCCGCTCCAGGCGGCGTAGGCGGCGATCAGCAGGTAAAACAGGGTGAAACCGAGTCGCGGGGCCGAGCGGTAGTCAATGATCGCCACCAGCATGGTCAGAAACAGGCAAAGGATACCAATCGCGGTTTCGGAAGGCCGCTTGCGCGGGTGGACGGGATCCCGCGCCTGGCGATGAGCCAGGGCGTAATGGTCAATGATCGCGGCCGGTATCGCCGGAATGGCGAGAATTATACCCATAACCGCGTCAAGACGCTGTTTGAGCCAATGGCCCGGTTTATGCCTGTTTGCCCCCGTCATGTGAACGACCTGGTTCTCCGGAAAAAAACGCACACCGCGAATTTTCCCGTACAACGTCAATAATTAGCGACTTTTTTGCCTGGCGCAAACAACATCCACACCCGCTGGAACGCATAAACCCCGTTTTGGGATTTGCCAGTCCCGTCAATTTCAGGGATAATGACCGCCGTTTTTTCACGGGCCATTTATGAAACCCCAGGTCGAAATCTACGATACCACCCTGCGCGACGGCAGTCAGGGTGAAGGCATCAATTTCTCGGTCGCCGACAAGCTCCGCATTGCCGAGAAACTGGATGCTTTCGGCGTGCATTACATTGAAGGCGGCTGGCCCGGCAGCAATCCCAAGGACCTGGAATTTTTCCAGCAGGCCGCCCGGCGGAAATGGAAAAATGCCTGGATCGCGGCGTTCAGCATGACCCGCCGGAAGGGCGTCGCCGTGGAAACCGACGAATTGATGCGGCAGATTCTGGAGGCGGAAACGCCGGTCGTGACCATCGTCGGCAAAACCTGGTTGTTACACGTGACGGAAGTGCTGCGCGCCAAGCCGGATGAAAACCTGGCCATGATCGGCGACACCATCCGTTTCCTGAAAGACCACGGCAAGACGGTCATCTACGACGCGGAACACAGTTTTGACGGTTACAAGGACGAACCGGAATACGCGCTGGCCACCTGGCAGGCCGCCGAGCAGGCGGGCGCGGCCTGCATTGTATTGTGCGACACGAACGGCGGTTGTCTGCCGGAGGAAATCGCGCGCATCACCGCGTTGGCGAAAGGCAAACTCAACACGCGCATCGGCATTCATACGCACGATGATTGCGGTGTGGGCGTGGCGAACGCACTGGCGGGCATCGCCGCCGGCGCGACGCAGGTGCAGGGCACCATCAACGGCTATGGCGAACGCACGGGTAATTGCAATCTGATCAGCGTCATCCCGCTGTTGCATTTCAAAATGAAAAAGACCGGCGTGCCGGCGGAGTCATTGCCCAAGCTCAAGGAACTTTCCGAGTTCGTGGACGAAATGGCGAACATGCGTCACAATCCGCGCCAGCCGTGGGTCGGCGCGACGGCGTTTGCGCACAAGGGCGGGATGCATGTGCACGCGATTGACCGCGTGGCGCGCAGCTACGAACACATCCAGCCCGAGGCCATCGGCAATGCCCGCCGCGTGCTCGTCAGCGATATGTCGGGCCGCACGAACATTTTGATGAAGGCCGCCGAACTGGGTTTCAAACTCAAACCGGACATGCCGGAAGTGAAGACCATCACGGCCAGCGTCAAGGAACTGGAAGGCCAGGGCTACGAATACGAAGCCGCCGAAGGTTCGCTGGCCTTGCTGATTGACAAGACGCTGAAACCCCGCGCATTGTCGTTCACGGTTGAGACCTATCACGTCTCGATGCGGCGCGACACCAAAGAATCCATTTGTGAAGCCACGGTGCGTGTGCGCGTCGGCAAAACGGTTCATCACGAAGTGGCCGAAGGTGATGGTCCGGTGAACGCGCTCGACGGGGCGCTGCGTTCCGCCCTGGTGAAATCATTCCCGCAGCTGAAACAAGTGACGCTCACCGATTACAAGGTGCGCATCCTCGACAGCGCCACCGGCACCGCCGCCAAGACGCGCGTGCTCATCGAGTCCACCGACGGCAAACGCGAATGGGGCACGGTCGGCGTCAATGAGAACATCATCGAAGCCAGCCTCCAGGCGCTCCTGGACAGCATGGAATACGCGCTGCTTAAGAAATGATTTTCCAACGCAAAGGCGCAAAGGCGCGGAGACGCAAAGTTTTTCTTTTCTGGCGTCTTTGCAACTTTGCGCCTTTGCGTTAAATTTCCCATGAGCGAAATTCCCAAAGCCTACGAACCACAGTCCGTCGAGGACAAATGGTACCAGTTCTGGCTCGACCGGAAATGTTTCACCGCCGACCCGGCGCGCGTTTCCACGAAGCGCCCGGCGTATTCCATCGTCATCCCGCCACCGAACGTCACCGGCGTGCTCACCATGGGCCACGTCCTCAACAACACCATCCAGGACATCCTCGCCCGCAAGGCGCGCATGGACGGCAGGGAAGTCCTCTGGCTGCCCGGCACCGACCACGCCGGCATCGCCACCGAAGGCGTGGTGGCCCGGCTGCTTTCGAAGGAGGAAAAAAAATCCAAACGCGACCTCGGGCGCGAGGAATTCATCAAACGCGTCTGGGCGTGGAAGGAAAAATACGGCGGCATCATCATCAGCCAGCTCAAAAAACTCGGCTGTTCGTGCGATTGGACGCGCGAACGGTTTACCATGGACGAGGCGTATCTGCGCTGCGTCCAGAGAGTGTTCGTCGAGCTTTACAAAAAGGGCCTCATCTACCGCGGTAAACGCATGGTGAACTGGTGCCCGGCCACCCAGACCGCGTTGTCCGACGAGGAAGTGGTGATGAAAGAGCAAAAAGGCTCGCTCTATTATTTCAAGGTTGAGGTAGTCGATTGTAGCGGCGCTGTGTCAGCGCCGAGTCCGGCGGTGACAGACCGCCGCTACAACGAAATCAATACTACTGGTGTCTGGCTCACCATCGCCACCACGCGACCGGAAACCATTCCCGGCGACACCGCCGTGGCCGTGAATCCCAAGGACCCGCGTTACGCGAAATTTATCGGCAAGCATGTTGTGCGACCGTTGCCGGCGGAATTCCCGCGCGAACAGAAGCTGATTCCCATTATCGGCGACGAACACGTGGACTTCGAGTTCGGCACCGGCGTGCTCAAAGTAACACCCGCGCATGACAAGGCGGACTTTGAAATCGGCCAGCGCCACAATCTGCCGCAGATTGACATCATGCATCCGAACGGCCACATGAACGAGCTGGCGGGAGGACCACTAAATGGCTTGGACCGGTTCAAGGCCCGAAAAGTCGCGGTGGAGTTACTCACGGAGATGGGCGCACTGGAAAAAGAGGAACCCTATACGAACAATGTCGGTTTCAGCGAGCGCGCCGACGTGCCGATCGAGCCGCGTTTGAGCGAGCAATGGTTTTTGAAATATCCGGGTGTGGAGAAGGCGCGGAATTGTGTGGAGCAGGCCGACGATTCGGAGGGACGAGTTATACGAGGCCCCAATCCCGAAAGTCAGGGACTCGCGGAGCTCGTCCCTCCGAAAAATGGGAAAATGCACTTCCATCCGCAGCGCTGGGCGAAAGTCTACGACCATTGGATGGGCAACATCCAGGACTGGTGCATCAGCCGCCAGCTTTGGTGGGGACATCGGATTCCGGTGTGGCACGCTGTCGCAAAGTCAAACGAACTGCGCACTTTTTCGGAAAACTATCCAAAGGCCTCGATTTCAAAGGCTGAATTCTGGGCAGAATATTCTTTGAGCGAAATTAAGGGTGAAACAAGTTTGGTTTCTGTTTATCAAAACCGTGACGATGGAGAGACACGGATTGAAGTTGTGACTGAATCGGAAGTCGAAGCACGAAAACTCCAATCAATGGGCTTTACCCAAGACCCAGACGTGCTCGACACCTGGTTCAGTTCCTGGCTCTGGCCGTTTGCGACGATGGGCTGGACGGGTGACAAATCCCAAGACTCCAACAATCCAACACTCCAAGCCTTCTATCCAACCAACGACCTCGTCACCGGGCCGGACATTATTTTCTTCTGGGTCGCGCGCATGATCATGGCCGGATACGAGTTCATGGAGGATTTGCCGTTCCGGAACGTCTATTTCACCGGCATCATCCGTGACAAGCAGGGACGCAAGATGTCCAAGAGCCTCGGCAATTCACCCGACCCCCTCGACCTCATCGGCAAATACGGCGCCGACGCCCTCCGGTTCGGCACGATGCGCAGCGCTCCGCTTGGCCAGGACATTTTGTTCGACGAACAGAACGTCGAGCTGGGCCGCAATTTCTGCAACAAACTCTGGAACGCGTGCCGGTTCCGGCAAATGCAGGGTGGCGAGGCGCAAGGCGAGATAGACCCGAAACTGTTAACAGCCGACGACAAATGGATTTTGCTCAAGCTGGACCAGGCGATTCGCGAAATGGACACCGCGTTCGTCGAATACAAGTTCAGCGACGCGACGGCCACGCTGTACCGCTTTTTCTGGAGCGAGTATTGCGACTGGTACGTGGAAGCGAGCAAGGCGGCGCTGGGAAGTGCGGAACGCGGAATGCGGAGTGCGGAACAAGAAACCCGCCACGCCAACACGGTGGCGGTAATTGATTTTATTCTCTCACACACACTGCGGCTGTTTCATCCGTTCCTGCCGTTCATCACCGAGGAACTGTGGCACGGGATGGGTTACGCCGAGGACATGCCGGAAAATCAGGGCGGCCAGACTATCATGTCTGCGCCATGGCCAAAGCCGCTCGACGACGATTTCAAATCGCACTACGGCCTGACCGGTGATGGCGAAAAGCAAATTGAGGCGCGTAACGAACTGGTTTCCCAGGGCCGCAACCTGCGCCGCAACGCAAACATCGCCGCGAACAAAAAGGTCAGATTCATTCTAAAACCGGCCCGCGAACTTGCCGCGCACGACATTGAAGTACTCAGGCTGTTGCTCAATGCCGAAGCCGTGGAGGTGAAAACCGATTACCAGCCATCGAAGAACACGATGACGGTGCGGGCCGAGGCCGGTGATTTGTTCCTGCCATTGGAAGGGTTGATTGATGTCGAGGCCGAAATGACGCGGCTGAAAAAGGAACTGGAGAAAATTGAGGCCGAGGCCACCAAGGTCGAACAGAAGCTGGCTAATCCGAACTTCACGCAAAAAGTCCCGGCGAACGTCCTGGAGGAGCACAAACAGCGGCTCGCCGAGTGGCAGGGCAAACGTGAGCACGTAAAAGCCGCCCTCGCCGCGCTGGAAAGTTAGAATCTCGGCGCCGGTTGGCACACCGCCACTTCGTGCGGTCCGGCGGCGCCATCACGAAGGTACTTTCGCGGGATCCAGGACAGGTGGCTTGGGCGGCGCCGGCGGATCCTTCTTCAGGAAACGCGTATTGGACTTCATCTTCAACGAGCTGGGCGAGGGCGCATTGGCCCGGCGCTTGTTCACCGCATCCAGCCGCTGGTGCATCATCGGTTTATTAACACTGTAAAGCAGCGCCGTTTCCTCGGTAATCGAATCTTTTTCGTAGGCGTCAGTCAGCGATTGTTCGAAGCTGTGCCAGCCGTAGGTATTTCCCGATTCGATGATGTCCGAAAGCCGGCGGTTTTCATTTTCACCCAGCACGATGGCTTCACGGGTGCGCAGGCTGCTGCCCATCAATTCGGTGACCAGCCGCCGGCCGCCGTCCTTCTGGGGAATCAAGCGCTGGCTGATAATGAAACGCAAACTGCCGGCCAGGCGCTCGCGCACCTGTTGTTCCTCATCTTTGGTAAACATGCCCAGAATGCGCTGGATGGTTTGCCCGGCGCTGATGGTGTGCAGGGTGCTGTAAACCACGTGCCCGGTCTCGCCGGCCGTGAGCGCGATCTCCATCGTCTCACGGTCGCGGATTTCGCCGACCAGAATCACCTTGGGCGCCTGGCGCAAGGCGGCGCGCATGCCGTCGGGAAAGGTGTAGAAGTCGCGCCCCAATTCGCGCTGGCTGAAGGTGGACTTGAGATGCGGATGCAGAAATTCAATGGGGTCTTCCAGCGTGACGATGTGGACTTCGTTGGTTTGGTTGACTTCGTTCAACATGGCCGCCAGCGTGGTGGTTTTGCCGCTGCCGGTGGCGCCGGTCACGAAAATGAGGCCGTTCTTCTCCTTGATGACTTCGTAGAACACGGGCGCCAGTCCGAGCACTTTCAGGGAGGGAATCTGGGATTGGAGCCGGCGCAACACCATTGCATAACATCCGTTCTGGCGGTAGATGTTGACGCGGAACCGGCAAAAATTTTGCAGGGAATAGCTGCAATCGCACGAACCGCGTCCCATCAGGTCCTGCATCAGCCGTTCATTGCCATTGATGATGGTTCCCGCCAGCCCTTCAATGCGTTTGTTGGTGAGCACGGATTCGGGCGGTTCCATCGCAAAGGGCTTGAGCTTGCCGTGAACTTCCACCTGCGGCGGCTTGCCGGTCACAAACAGCAAATCCGAGATGCCCTCGGCGCTTTGAACCATGGCCGCCAGCAATTGGTCGAGTTGTTCAGTCGGGATCGTTTCCATCATTCAGACTGGGAGAGGGTCAGTCAGCTACGGTTTCCGACCCGTTTGAGTTTGGCTATTGGTTTTCCCGGCCCCGGGAAAGGCTTCCAGTTGTTTTTGCATCTCCCGCGCCTGCCGGTGGAGAAAGCGGGTTTGCAGCAAATTTCGAATCCGCAGCATGACTTCCGTGCAATCAATGGGTTTGGCCAGAAAGTCATTGGCTCCGGCGGACATCGCCTGATTGCGCGTTTCAGCCGTGTCATATCCGGTCAACACCAGGACGGGCAGGAAATCCCCATCCGCCATGGTCTCCCGAAACTTTTTCAAAATTGTGAATCCATCCGGTTCGGGCATGTACAAGTCCAACAGCACGAGGTCGGGCTGAAACTGGTTGAAGACTTTCAGGGCCTCGGCCGAGTCGGTGACACTGCGGACATTGGGGAACCGGGCCATGCGTAGTGTCCATTCGAGCAAACGAATGACCACTGCCTCATCATCAATGATAAGGATTTTCGCCGCGTTAAGCTGTTGTTCGTTCGGAAATAGTTCGACGTTCATCGTTCGTCATAAACCCCGCAGGTATGACGTAATACTTGAACCAGCACCTTAAGTGCCAATCTGGCAGGTCCTTGGCAATATGGCTGACATTCCCGAAACCGTTCTGCAGCCGGCAAAACCGTTGCTCGACGGCATTGCGCCTGCTGGTTAAATTTCCATCACATGGAGCACGGACTGGTCACCGACATAGCCGTTTGCATCATCGCGGCGTGGCTGGTCGCCGTCCTTTCCCAGGTCGCGCGGCAACCGCTCCTGCTGGCCTACCTGGCCGCCGGATTCGCTATCGGCCCGCACGCCCTGGCCTGGGTTCATCAGGATTCCATTCAAACCATTTCGAGCATCGGCCTGGCGCTGTTGCTCTTCATGATCGGGCTGGAAATTGACCTCAAAAGAATGCTGAACGCCGGCAAGGTCATCATGCTTACGGCGGCGGTGCAAATTTTTGGCTGCGTTTTTTTGGGCTGGTTGGTTTTTGATTGGCTCGGTCCGGCCCACAGCCGGTTGGAGGCGCTTTACCTGGGCGTCGCCGCGGCAATGAGCAGCACGGTTATCATCGTCAAGCTTCTCTACGACAAACGTGAACTCGAAACCCTCGCCGGCCGCATATCGCTGGGCGTCCTCGTCCTGCAGGACTTGTTCATCATCCTGTTCCTCGCCCTGCAACCCAATTTCAAGAACCCCGCCGTCGGCGCCGTCGCGCTCGCTTTGGGCAAGGTCCTGCTGCTCGTGGCCGTCGCTTATATGGCCGGCCGGTTTGTGCTGCCACCGCTCTTCAAACTGGTGGCGCGACTGCCGGAACTGGTGCTCGTCGGTGCCCTGGCGTGGTGCTTTGCGATGGCCGGATTGGCGGATTGGCTCGGATTATCGTACGCGATGGGCGCGCTGGTCGCCGGCGTCATGGTGTCCACCTTTCCGTATACCCTCGACGTGGTCGCCAAGGTCACGGGCATCCGCGATTTTTTTGTGACGCTGTTTTTTGTCGGCCTGGGCATGGAAATCCCGGCGCCCACGTGGAACTTCATGCTGTGGACGCTATGGTTCTGCCTGCTCATCATCGGCAGCCGGTTCATCACCATTTTCCCGCCGCTCTACTGCATGCGGCAGGGTTATCGCGTCAGTCTCCTGTCCACCATCAATCTGTGCCAGCTGAGCGAGCTGTCCCTCGTGCTGCTGGCACTGGGCGCCGCCAGCGGCGAGGTTTCGGAAAATTCCATCGGCATCGCCGCGTTCTCCTTCGCGTTTCTCGCCGTCGGTTCGACTTACGCGATCCTTAAGAACGACGCGATTCTCCGCCGGGTTGCGCCCCAATTGAACCGGCTCGGCCTGCGCGACCTTTACCCGTCCGCACCCGAAACCGGCAGCGCGGGGAAATCCCGGCGCATCTGCCTGCTCGGCTTTTCCTGGACGGCCAGTTCGTTGATTGAAGAAATCAGCCGGGAATATCCCGCGCTGCTCACCGAAATCGTCGTGGTGGATTTCAATCCACGGGTCTATGAACGGCTGCGCCAGCACGGGGTCATGGTGGCTTACGGTGATATTACCCAGCGCGAAACCCTGCTCCATGCCGGCGTCGCCGAATCCGAAATCATCATCTGTTCCCTGCCCAACACCGTGCTCAAAGGCGCGGACAATCTGAAAATGCTGCGGCAATTGCGTGAACTGAACCCGCGCGCCCAAATCATCGTTCATGCCGAATTGCTCGAAGACATCCCCAGACTTTATGCCGCCGGCGCGAGTTATGTGAGCGCGCCGCGCCTGCTGGAAGCCGCCGACTTGCTGCGCGTCATCGAAGCCATCGAAAACAAGCTGCTCGACGAAAAACGCGCGGAACAAGCGAAGCAACTCAAGGACCGCAACGAGGTGATTCCTTGACCGAAGTTGAGATTCAACCAAAAAATCTCGACCCCAGGTCATTCTGGTGGCATCAAATCTATTTGTGAATTTGATTACCGCACAAAAAGCTGCCGTCAAGGCCGCGCGCGCCGCCGGCCGGCTCATGTACGCCCACTGGCACCGGCCCAAACGCGTCAAGGTGAGCGAGGCCCATGACATCAAACTCGAGCTGGACGTGCGCTGCCAGAAACTCATCGGGAATATTCTGCGCGCCGCGTTTCCCCAAATCCCGCTGCTCGGTGAGGAAGGCGATTCCGGCGACGTCAACGCCGAATACCGCTGGGTGGTGGACCCGATTGACGGGACGGTGAATTACTTCTTTGGCCTGCCACACGCGGCGGTTTCGATTGCGCTGCAATCGAAAAGTGACAAGTGGCAGGTGACGGGTGACAGGAAAAGTACCCGGAGCCGCGAACAAAATCAGGTCACGCGTTACGCGCCTGCCGGGCCGGAGCTTCTGAGCAAAGGCCGGTCACACGTCACGCTTTTGGGCGTGATTTACGGCCCCTTCACCGACGAACTCTGGACGGCCATTCGCGGCGGACCAGCGCGATTGAATGGGCGAATCATCCGGGTCAGCCGGCGTTCACGCCTGGACGAAGCCGTCATCGCGATGGGCTTTTCCAAGAGCCAGGAAAACCTGGAGAAAAGCCTGCCGCACGTGAACCGGCTTGCCCGGCGCGCCAAAAAAATCCGCATCATGGGCTCGGCGGCGCTGGAACTGGCCTCTGTCGCCTCCGGCCGGCTCGACGCCTACATTGAACGCACCATCAATTTGTGGGACGTGGCCGCGGGCGCGCTGTTAATCGAATGTGCCGGCGGCGAATTTTATACCCGGCCTGCGCCGGGCGGAAAACTCCGGATGTGCGCCGACAACGGCAAGTTACGGAAGAAACTGCAGATTGACGGTCTGCTGAAATAATCCTCTTTTATTCAACCACATATTATCACAGGGAAAGTATTGACAAAAACTAGTTTGTGTAGAAAACTAGTCTGCATGAAGAATCCAATCCGGGAATACGTTCGGCTCGTCCGGACCATCGAGCGCGCCAAGCACGAAGGCCGCACCGGGGAATTGCTGAAGGCGGCCAGAGCCAACGCCGAGATCCAAAAAACCATGATGCGCCCCCGGCAATACGCCACGATTAATGGCGCCGGGGAAATCGGCTGGGGAACGGCGATGCTGTGCTTTGCCTTTTCGGGCTATGCCGCCGTGATCTTGCCGCCGTCACCCTGGCGGGGCTGGCTGGGCTACTTTTTCCTCGCGCTCGCGTGCGGAGCGATGCCCGTATGTCTCTGGGTCAGCGGGCGATTCATCATCCGGTCGCGTGTCGGCTATGTCGTACTCCCACGCGGCCCATCCTGGTGGGTGGGACTCGCCGTCAGCGTGCTGGTCGCCGCAGGCATAAGCATCGCCCTGTCGCTCTGGCTTATTCCAGAAATGCTCCAGGTTGCGCCGTTGCCGGTGCATCATGCCGCCACGGTCACGGTCCACGACACCCCCAGCCGGTCGGATCTAATCCTCGTTGGCGCTTACGGGCCGATCAGCGTGATTTTGTACCTGATGATGAACGCTGTTTCCGTCAAAGACCATCGGTGGAAATGGATATGCGCCCTTTTGATCCTGGCCATGCCGGTGGTGGCTTGTCTGCAGCCCGGGAATTATCTTGAAATGGCGCGGCCGGTGACCCTGTGCCAGGGATTGGTCTATCTCCTTTCCGGTGCCATCACGCTCAACTGGTTTCTTCGCCAGCATCAACCACCTGCCGCCGATCCCGAATGAACGAACAACTGCGCGCCATTTCGGAGCTGGATCGGGTGATCCACGAACCGGGCCGGCTAATGATTGTCGCCCTGCTCGCGGGAGTGAAGGAATGCGATTTTTTGTTTCTGTTGAATGAAACCCGGATGAGCAGAGGCAATCTGTCCACTCATCTCACAAAACTGGAGACCGCCGGGTACGTTGAGATCGAAAAGACTTACCGGGGCAAGGTCCCGATGACGTTGTTGCGGCTTACGCGCCCCGGCCGCAAGGCGCTTGATGAATATCGCAAAGGGCTCATGGCGGCATTTTAACTGCCTTCCCGGTCAGCAACTTCGCCACTTGCTTTCAAAGTCATTGAACTTTCCCGGCGCCTGCGGCCGGTGGCGGATTTGCCCCAATAAATGTTAAATTGCGCGCCCTGCAGAGTTATGATATAATTTCGCTCACATCACGCTATGAATGGCCGACGTATCCTTGGTGCCATTTTGTTTTCCGGAGTCCTGGCCTTTTCGGCTTCTGCTGTGCCGGTGATTGATCCTATTTCCAGTGCGAGCATTCCCGCCGGCAAATCATTGATCGTGCCGGTGACGGCCACGTCACCAAACGGCCGGCCACTGACGTTCACGGCCACCAGCAGCACGAATTCCATCATGGTGCAGGTCCACACGAATGAACCTTTCTGGAAAATGTCCGTCGTTCAAGCCGCTGCCTCGAACGCCCCCGGCGCATTTCCAACCCCATTCCGCGGTGGCGTGGTCACCGTGACCAACATGGGCGACATGACGTTCATGCTGTTTCGAGCATACGCACCGCACACGGTCGACGTCATTCAAGGGCTGACCGAATCCGGCCTTTACACCAGCAACACGATTTTTCATCGCGTCGTGCCCGGTTTCGTGATTCAAGGCGGCGATCCCAGCACCAATGGCAGCGGCGGACCGGTGTTCCGTTACAACGACGAATTCAATCCACAGGCAATTTTCAGCGGCAACGGGCAACTGGCACTGGCTAATTCCGGCAAGGACACCGACGGTTCGCAATTCTTTGTGACGTCCGGAGCACAACGGTTTCTCGACTTCGGTTACACGCTGTTCGGACAACTGGTGCGCGGTTTCAACGTGCTCACCAACATCATCAACACGCCGACCAACGGCGCCGCCCGACCGCTTGCCGACGTGATCATCACCCAGGCGTCGTTCGTTCCCGACACTTCAGACACTGTGCTCACCTTGCTCGCCACCAATGTCACCGGTGTCTTCGGAACCATCAGCGTCATTGCCGATGACGGCGCGGGCGGACGGACGACGAATACGTTCACCGCCAGCACCGTCACCGATCCGAGTAGCGAAGTGCCGTTCCTTTATCCCAACACTGTTACTAACCTTGTCGCGCCGGTGAATAGGCGGCTGACAAACTTTGTCTTCGGCTATGATTTTCCCGGTGTCACGAACAACTGGTATGTACAGTATGCCAACTTTAATTCATCCGTCAGCGCCACCAATTCGTTTTTCAACATCGTCACGAATCAATTGCAGATTGTCATCGTGCCAAACACCAACTATGTCGGCCCGGTGAGTTTAATTTTCTACGTCAGTCCCACCCCATCCTTTGCCAGCTACGACTTGCAACTGTATACCTTTGCTTTTGGCGATACGCCCATCACCGCGCAGGCCACCAACTTCACTGCCTTTGCGCTAATGCCGTTCGCCAACCAACTGCTGGCCACCTTCACCAACGGTGTGCCCAACAGCCCCACCAATAATTTCACCGCGTACATCAACTGGGGTGACAACTCCACCAACAGCGGCGTCATCGTCAACGGTTCGAACGGCCGCAAAAATGTGCTCGGTTCGCACACCTACACCAACGCCGGCGATTATCCAATTTACCTGACCATTCAAAGCACGGTGGGCGCCAGCGCGACCGTGGTGTCCACCGCCAGTGTTCCGCCAACTTTAAGTATAACCCGGGCCGGCGCCCAAAATGTTGTCAATTGGCCCGCCTGGGCGACCGACTATCAGTTGCAATCCAACACCAACCTGTCGCCGGGAAGCTGGTTGGCGGTCAGCAATTTTTCGACTTTGGCAGGTTACCAGAGCGTGGTGTCCAACAACATAACCGGGGGCAATCTTTTCCTCCGGCTCAAGAAATAAGAAGCGGGAATCGTACTTGCCTTCCGTCAGCGAATTCCGCCGGGATATTCCCGAAGTTTTTGCAGGGCCCGGGCCCGGTGACTCAGCTTGTTTTTAACCTCTGCACCCAGTTCCGCGAACGTCTGCTCAAATCCCACCGGCACAAACAGCGGATCGTAACCAAAACCGTTCTGGCCGCGCGGCCCATAAATAATCCGCCCTTCACAAACGCCGTCGAACAACCGGGTCTGCATTTCAAATTCGTCCGCGTAACAAACCGGCGACGCGACCTCGGTGTTTTCCGTTAAAACAGGTGTCAAAGCAATGACGCAATGAAAGCGGGCGGTGCGTTTCTGCAACGGGACCTCTTTGAGCAGGCGCAACAATTTTGTATTGTTGTTCACATCAGGTGTGTTCCCGAATCCTGCCGAATCCAGTGCGGCAAACCGTGCCGAGTGTACGCCGGGCGCACCGTTCAGGGCATCTACTTCCAACCCGGAATCGTCGGCCAGAACAAACTTCGGTGTTGAATGTTGAATGTTGAATGTTGAATGCTTCTCCGCCACCCATTTCGCCAGTTCAACCGCTTTCTTCGTCGCGTTGCCGGCAAAGGTCGGAGCGTCTTCAATCACCTTGGGTGCCTCGGGAAAATCGTTGAGCGTCAGCCACCGGAAACGGTCACCCAGCATGGCGCAGATTTCGTCCGTTTTGTGGGCGTTACGCGTGGCAATGAGCAGCAGGATTTCAGACATCGGCGCCGAAAGCTTGCGAAAGATTGGCCGGCGGGCAACACTATTTGCACGAACTGACCCGCGGCGGGGTAGTGGCATGCCGGTTCGGGTCGCCCGGGACACAACATATTTATGGCCGGTTCGAACAATTCCAACAATCAACGTGCAGCCGATCTGGTGCGCGACGCGGCGACCCGGGAAACTTCGGAAGTCCTGCCATCGCTCGGCACGTCGCCCAACGGCCTGACGGAGGACGAGGCGTTGGCGCGGCTGGAACAATATGGCCCGAACGAGGTCGCGCAGGAAAAAAAACACAACTGGTTGTATCGGTTTTACATCGCGGCGCTCAATCCGCTGGTGATCTTGCTGATGCTGCTCGCCGCCGTGACGTTTGCGACTGCGGAATCCTCGAGTGATTACCTCGGCGGGGCCGTGATGCTGGCGATGGTGGTGCTGGGCCTGTCCCTGCGATTCATCCAGGAAACCAAGGCCGACAACGCGGCGGCCAAACTCAAGGCCATGATCAAAGTCACCGCCACCGTTTTGCGCGACGGACAGGCGCAAGAAGTGCCACTCCGACAGCTCGTGCCCGGCGACGTGGTGAAATTGTCCGCCGGTGACATGATCCCCGGCGACGTACGGCTCATTTCTGCCAAAGACCTGTTTATCATCCAGGCCACGTTGACGGGCGAATCGCTCCCGGTGGAAAAAACCGACGCGCGCGATCCGCGCACCGGCGTTTCTTCCATCGAACATACGAACATTTGCTTCCTTGGCACGAGCGTCGAAAGCGGGGCCGCCACCGCAGTGGTCCTCGCGACCGGTGCCCAGACTTACTTCGGCAAAATGGCCACCAGCCTGGCGGGGCAGCAGGTGGACACCGCCTTCGACCGGGGCGTGAAAAAATTCACCTGGCTGATGATCCGGTTCATGATGGTCATGACGCCGGTCGTTTTTCTGATTAACGGCCTCACCAAGCACGACTGGAAAATGGCGTTTTTCTTCGCGCTGGCAGTAGCGGTGGGTCTCACGCCGGAAATGTTGCCAATGATTATTTCCGTCTGCCTGTCCAAGGGCGCGCTCCTGATGTCCCGGAAGAAGGTCATCGTCAAGCGGCTGAATTCCATTCAGAACTTCGGCGCCATGAATGTGCTCTGTACCGACAAAACCGGGACGCTGACGATTGACCACGTCATCCTGGAATTGCACTGCGACGTGTTCAAGAACGAGAGCGAGGCGGTCTTGCGCGACGCCTACCTGCTCAGCCATTTCCAGACCGGATTAAAAAATGTCCTCGACCGCGCCGTGTTGCGTTACAAGGAACTGCACAAGGAGCTGGGCATTGACAGATACAAAATGGTGGATGAAATCCCGTTCGACTTTTCGCGGCGGATGATGTCGGTGGCAGTCGAAGGTCCCGACGGCGAGCGGCAATTGTTAACCAAAGGCGCGCCGGAAGCGGTTTTCGCCAAATGCACACACTTTGAGAGTGAAGATGAAATCTTCCCGATGGAGCCGATTCTGGTTGGCGATCTCGTCCAACAGGTCAACGAACTGAGTGAAGATGGTTTTCGCGTGCTGGCGGTGGCCACGAAAAAATTGGGCCAGCAAACCACCTTCACCAAGGCGGACGAGAGCAATCTGGTCCTGACCGGATACCTGGCGTTTCTCGACCCGCCCAAAGACACGGCCGCGAAGGCCATCGAGGCCCTGCGACAGCATGGCGTAACCGTCAAGGTCCTTACCGGCGATAATGATCTGGTCACCCGCAAGGTTTGCAGCGAAGTCGGCATTCACGCGGAAAAAATCCTGCTCGGCGGCCAGGTGGAAACGATGTCCGATGCGGAACTCGCCGAAGCCGTCGAAGCGATGGATGTTTTCGCGCGGCTTTCACCGGCGCACAAAAAACGCGTCGTGCAGGCACTCCAGAAAAAAGGGCACGTGGTCGGCTTCATGGGTGACGGCATAAACGACGCCCCGGCGTTACGGGCCGCCGATGTGGGCATTTCCGTGGACAACGCGGTGGACATTGCCAAGGAATCCGCGGACGTCATCCTGCTGGAAAAAAATCTAATGGTGCTGGAGGAAGGGGTTTTGGAAGGCCGCAAGGTGTTTGTGAACATCTTGAAATACATCCGCATGGGCGCCAGTTCGAACTTTGGCAACATGTTCAGCATGGTTGGCGCCGCGGCGTTGTTCAAATTCCAGCCCATCATGCCGCTGCAAATTTTGACCAACAACCTGCTTTATGACTTTTCGCAGGTGCCTATCCCCACCGACAACGTCGGCCCGCAACAGACCGCCAAACCGCGTCCCTGGCAGATTGGCGAGATTGCCCGGTTCATGTTCTTCATCGGGCCCATCAGTTCTATCTTTGACTACACCACCTTTATCGTGATGTGGATTTTCTTCAAATGCACCAACGCGGTTGCCCAAACGCAGATGACGCCGGAACTGGTTGCCCGGTTCAAGGATGAGGCGATCAACCACACCCATGCCGCCCAACTGTTCCACACCGGCTGGTTCGTCGAATCCCTCATCACCCAGACGCTCATCATTCACGTCATCCGCACAAACCTGATACCCTTCATTCAGTCGCGCTCAAGCTGGCAACTTTCCATGACGACCATTCTCATCATGCTCATCGGCGCGGTCCTGCCGTATTCTCCGCTGGCGGCGCCGCTCGGTTTCGTGCCGTTGCCGTGGCAGTTCTGGCCGTACCTGCTGCTGACGCTGCTTTGCTATGTCGCCCTGACCCAACTCATCAAAACCTGGCTCATCCGTAAATCGTGGGTGTGAAAGAGTGACCGGTGACAGGCGATACGTCACAAGATTATTCCCGCAAGCGCCTGCCGGTTTTTTGTGTCATTTGTCACCCGTCACTGGTTAGAAGAATAAGCCGTCCCGCATCACACGGGACGGCCATTTCAGGTTCAAGCGGGTTGATCGCGTCCGCTCAAACCTCAAAGGATTTTCCACAACCACAACTTTGTTTCGCGTTGGGATTGGAGATTTTGAAGCCACCGCCGGTCAACGCGGCGCTGAAATCCACCACGGTGCCGCGCAAATATTGTGCGCTGAACGCATCCACCAGCACTGTCACGCCATGTTGCTCGCCGACCCAATCTCCGTCGCGTTTTTCGTCGAAAACCATGCTGTACTGCATGCCGGAACACCCGCCTTGCTCCACAAAAATGCGCAACCATTTGCCGGCGTTTTCCGGTTTGGCGAGCAGCGATTTTGTCTCCTCGGCCGCACCCGGGGTCAACAAGATTACCCCTTCCGCTGTAACGATTTCACTCATGGTCTCCGATTGAAGCTAAACCTGGCGCGGGCGAGTGTCAAACGGCACGTTACTTTTCTCCCGCCCCGGTGTGTTCCTGGGCGTTGGCGATTTTCTTTTCCAACAAATCGTGCAGTTGCGGTAACAATTCTTCCAACCGCCGATAGACATTCACCGCCTGTGGCCATTCGCCCAGCGTTTCGGCCACGCCCGCCGCCTGAAGCCCGGCTTTTTTAACCCAAAAGGGATTCGCCGATTCGCCGTCCCGCAGATTTTTCCCGTAAAATACATCGAGATAATTCTGCAACGCCAGTTGCCACAGAGCGGTCTGGTCCGGGCCTGTCGCCTGCGCGGCGCGCTTTTCCAATGCCAGCCCGATGCCCATTTGCGCCTGGCTGCTCGCAGCGGCATCCGCCGACGGCGAATTGACGACCTGGGCGTAGGCGTTGGTCGCGTCATCGTAAAACTGCGCACCCTGCGGTTGCCCGGCGAGTTGCAAATAGCAGTCACCCATTTCGCCCCAGGCCAGCGCGGCCTGTTCGGACTGCGGATACATTTGACCGATGGCCTTGAACACCCGGATGGCCTGTTCAAAATTGGCCAGGGGCTTGTTGGTATCCGGTTCCTGCATCAGTGCCCCGCCGTAGGCAAACAGCGCCTGCGCGTCAAGATCCGGCGGGCAATTGGTGTCACTGGTCAAACTGATGAAATATTGGATCGCGTCCTGGGGCCCGTTACGTGCCATGGCCGCGCGCCCGGCCATCATTTTTGCCTCGTAGGTGAGCCGGCCCGAGTTTGGCCAATTTTGAAAGAGCAATTCGTAATTCTTTTCGGCGTCGGCATAATTGGTTCCCGTATTATAAAAATAACCGCCAATCCACCATTGCGCGATGGGCGCCCAGCCGTTGGTGGGGAATTCCACCACGAAATTCGTCAGGATGGCAAACGCTGCCATTCCGTTACCTGCCTGGTAATTGGCCATGGCCCGGGCATATTCCACCTGCGGCAGCAACCGCAGGTCGTTGGTGTACTGTTCCACCCAGCGATCATAGATGCCGATGGCGTCAGGCCAACTGCCTTCCTGCTCGTAAGTGCGGGCCAGCGCCAGTTCCACCTCCGGACGCAACGAGGACCGGGGATAAAGTTCTTCAAACTTGTTAAACAACGCGCGGGCCGATGCCGGTTGTTGCAAATCCGAGAGTTCCTGGCCGGCGAGCAGAACCGTGTTGTCGGCCAGGTTGTTCGTGGGATAAGCGGTCAGGATGCGTGCCAGCGCGTTGGTGGTGCCGGCCATGTCGCCCAACTTCATGCACGCACGCACCGTTTGATACAGCGCCTGGGGGGCCAGGGCCTGGTTCACAGCGGGAAAATTCGTAAAACCCTGCCAAACCCGCTCATAATTCTCCCGCGCGTTCGCGAAGTCGCCTTGCGCAAATAACGCATCACCCATTTTGAAACGCGCCTCTGCCAGTTCCGCTGAGGGCGGGAGCAATTGCGCAGCGTTTTTGAACGCCGTCAGACTTTCGGGATATTTTCCTTCATGCCACAAACACCAGCCTTGATCCAGGTACGCCTTGCCCGTAAGCGGACTGTCCTTGTACGTGCTCAGAAACAGATCAAACTGTGTCTTCGCTTCCGGCAACCTGTTTGTCGCCACCGTCGGCTGCGCCAGGTATTCCTTCAAATGCAACTCACCCAGGGTCAACCGCGCCACGTCCGCCGAAGCTGAATTGGGAAACTGCGCCAAAAATTTCTCCAGCGATTGGCCGGCATCCGAAAAGTTTGTTTGCACGGCGGCCAGTTCCGCAATTTTCAAAATGGCCTGGCGTTGCCACGCCACCGGTACATTGGTCCAAAGATTTTCCTGGTATACCCCCAACGCATCTTCGATACGCCCCATTTTTTCCAGGATCCTGCCCTGTTCAACCACGCTCTCGGCGCGCATGCCGGGCTGGCCGGTCAAATTCGCCAACTGGATCAAATTCGTCGTCGAGGCCAGCGCTGCGTTCGTATCACCGCTCGCGAGCTGGACCTGGCAAAGCAGTCGGGCTTGTTGCCAGTTCAATTCCGGCGCGAGTTTCTGCGCCGCCAGTGAATGCAAAACTCCGGCAGCCTCGCTCAATCGGTTTTGTCGGAGCAGCGCTTCAGCCAGCAGCAATTGACCGCGCACGATCCGGTCGTCACCCGGAGTTTTTATCCCATCCGTCTGAAATACCCCGCTGGCTGCCTGCAATAAGCTGCTCACTTGCGGCCATTGACCGAGCCTGGCTTGTGCCGCGGCTTCGTTCACGACCGCATCCAGGCGGCGGCTGGAGGCCACGAAATCCCGCACCAGCCGGGAGAACGTTGCGGCCGCAGCCGGATAGTCCTCGTTTTGAAACTGCGCTTCGCCGAGCCAGAAAACGTACTGGTCGGCCAGCTTGCCCGCCTGCGATTCATGTGTGGTGAGGAGCTCGACGGCCTGCAAAAATTTCGCCTGTTTGATGTCCGCCTCGGCCTGCATCAGCACCGCTTCGGGAACGCGTTCGGATTTCGGATATTTTTCGGCGAACTCGGCGAATTCCACCTCCGCGCGGCCCCACATGCCGTCCTGGAACGCGCTGGCCGCGGCGGAGTACGCGCGTTCTTCGCGCGTCCCGGCGGCAAGCACTTGCCCGCTGACCAACGCCAGCAGGAAAAAGCTCAAGAGCCAACGGCGCACCAACCACATGTCTCAACTCTAAACGACGGCCAGAAGCGAAAAAAGCGCGAAATGTGCCCCCCAATTCTCCCGCCTGTTTTTCCAATATGTCACCGGCTTGTTTCCGAACCGTCTTTGACGAAAAGGGGGCAAGTGTGATTGAGTATTCGCGAGAGAAAAGAAGTCCTACCGACGCCAAGCATCGGCGCTGGCGAATTCTGACCGCCAGCGCCTTCCTGTTTTCCGGGGGCTTTCGGTGTTGATTCGAACCAGCGCCGAATGAGCTTGCCCGCGACTTAAACCTGCGCAAAATGTTCCTTCGCCGGCGCACGGAAGGGTGGCTGAGTGGTTAAAGGCACCTGACTCGAAATCAGGCGTACGGGTAACCGTACCGTGGGTTCGAATCCCACCCCTTCCGCCACTATTCGTCAAAAAGCAGTCACTATTTTTCACTATCCCAACACTAATCACTTGACAGATTTTTTAATTCAGCCGATGGCCCAGCTGGGACTGAATCTGAACTCTCAAATCTCATCGCCCAATCCAAAACACAAGGGGCAGTGTGCTCCTGTCATGCAGCACGACGCAAGGCAGACCATACTGAATGGGCGCTGCAGAGGGAAACTGCTGCTAATATAAGTCCAGTCATGATGAATGGTGGACGAGCAGCGCGTACCAGTGCGTCCGCATACCAGAGCGACAGTACGGCAGTCGCAAATGCGAACGGCATTAACCAGGCAGCTATGAGAACAGTACGGCGCGCACGACGGCTGAACCATGCGTTTGCCAGCCCTCCAGCAAACGAAAGGACCAATGCCATTATCGGAAAACGCACCAACGCCTCCGAGGCGGCCTCCAACGCGTTCCTCACAATAAATGCTCCGGGATCGCTCATCCCGCTTGCCAGAAAAGCCTCCTGCAATCTTAATAACGCACGCGACTCGAATAAGAGGTTGGCTGAAAGTCCAAAGGCAATCAAGATCAGCACTGAAAGCACGGCAGACCATACCCCGGCGACCATCGCCAATCCGATCAAGTGAGTGCGCTCCCAAGCCGCGGACCCGGCGACACAAAGGAGCGCGAAAATTACCAGCATGTGTCCGGCTCCGAGAAGAAATATTGCCGTTCGACCGCCGGGAGGTGCGAAAAACTCGATCAAGTGATGCGCGACATGCGTTATTCCAAGCACAAATCCGACAACAGCCCCAACTTTCAGCGAGATATTCACTTTGGGATTTCGCTGACGCACAACCCATACACCGGCACCGCCGAAAAGGAGGACCAGAACGATGTCCATCACCAGGAGAGAAGTTCCGTTGTCTTTTACGCTCTCTGGATGACGCGTAATACCGAGTGCAAAAAGGGAGAGCACGAGTGCTGCACCGAAGATTGCTACAATGCCTGAACGGTGACCGTCCATGCTTCGCCTTTTTGATGATCCAGGTTCCATTATTAAGCCTTGCAAACAAAGCTGGGCCACGCCGAGCCGGAAAACAACGAAAAACTGGAGTCGAATAATTCGTGCGCACGGCTCAGCAACGACTTAACCGCCGGCCGGATCTTCCACAGGGCCCCAAACTCGGTCATTCGCCTGAGAAGACCACTGAGTTTGGCATTGCGACCGGGACCGGTTGCACAGTCGGCTCCGTCCACGTTGGTGGCTGGCGCTTTTTTGACGCGCGCGTGTCCACTTATGGATTTGCAGCAAAAGCCACACAAAGACTGGCAATTTATTGTTGGCCGCGATTCCAACCTAGATACAACCTTACCATGATGAAATGCGCCGTACAGTTTCTCTTGATGAAAATGTGCTTATCCCTTGCAGTTCCGCCACCAGTAGGGACGCGCTGGATCCATTGTAGAGGCCACCGATATTTGGCGACAATGACAAATGATGCAAAATGGAAGTGTTTTGAAAGTGATGAGATACTGAGCATCGCCACAAGGACAAATGCCTGTGAGGATTGACCGGCGAACTGCGGACGGAGAAAAGGCTCATTTAGGAACCGACCAAGCGAAAAAATTCAATTACCGTGATTGCATTGAAAGTATCAATCGTTGGTGGAGATAAATACATAGCAGGTAACCTGCGGGACAAACCCGTTGCTCCAAGCGTTCTCCAACGGCTCCCGGCGCAGATGCGTGTCAATGTCGTTCTTGTCGTTCAGCCAGGTCGTTGCGAGCTGCAAATCCACCTTGTTTTCTTTGCGAAAGGGGCCAAAGGCGTCCAGCCCGTTGTTGACGCCGAATCGTATCCGGTCAAAGAGATCGCCGGTCACCGTTTGCTCCAAGGCCATGGAGTTGATTTCAAGGAGCATCAAGGCCGCGGCAGTTGCTGTCAGACCATTCATAGTTCCCATATTTCAATCAGTGTTTTGGTTCTCTTCAAAGCAGAAAGGCGCTGGCGTATGATGAGCACCAGCGCCTGGATGCTGCACAGGCTCATTTTCTATCCCAATCAGTTAGACAATCAGAGCAAGCCATACCTATAGAATTCCGTCAAAGGAGGTTCAGAAACAAGATAGTGACGTTTTGGAAAACACGATTGCGATTACGGCTGGCACGGACAGCGTTACCGTGCTAACCTGCCGCGCTCCGATGAAAACAAACCGGATTCGCATCCTCCCCAAAACCCACCCACCGGACAAGTCACATGGGGATCGTAAAAATTTAGTGTGGGTTCAATGCCAGGAATACAGGTGCCTGGCTTACATGGACGCGGCAGGCAAAAGGATAAATTTCTATACCGGCAAGGAATTGAAGGACTTCGTGAATGTGATCGGATGATACGCAGCGGGTCAATGCGCAAGGGCGTTTTTCACAAACAGCACGATAATCGTTATAAGAACCGCGCCCCAAGCCCACGGAATAAACCGTTCGAATTTTTTAATTTCTATTTTCATTTCTTTTCCTTTGAATCCTTCACAACCGTCGTTCTAACCGCCGTTACTGGCAGGGAGTGGTGCAATTCCGATGCCAAAGAATTGCGAGCTATCGTCACTTTTCCGGGAATCCCGCCTCAGGCATACAAGGCTTCGTGGTTGGAAAATGAAAGCCCAGAAGGCGGTGAACGAATGGAGAAGAAGAATATTGAACCTTTTCAAGCAAAAAAGGCAAAGCAAGATTCAAAAAGGAAAGCAGTTTAGGGCTTGTATCTTTATCATTTGGGTTCAAGGTTGCCCAATGACTAGAATTCCCAGCAGCGACTCGAATGGGAAAGCCTACCAGTTTATCAGGAAATCCACGGGACAGGTTATACCGGCACCACTGAAAGCAATGGTAAAACTCAAAAAAGAAATTGCCCGCAAAGCTGCTGCTAAAAAATGGAAAAAATACTATTCCGACCATCCAGGTCGCTAATCCAAGGGTAGGTGTTCACCTAATTGACGCTGACATTCAAGCATCCTAAATTTCACGCGTTCCAAGCTGAATAACGGAAGTAATCCCGCCCCATGCGGACGCGTACTAACGACCAAAGCAGCGCGTCCGCCCTCTTTATCTCTTCCCGTTCAGAACGTCGTGCAGTGTATTAAGCATGGTTGCGGTGGTATAGGGCTTGGGGATGAAATACCGGACGCCGGCGTCCCTGGCCTTGGCCATGCCGCCATCGGAGGTCATGCCGCTGGAGCTGACAATTTTGACATCCGGATTGATGGTTTTTAGGGCAACAATGGTGGCTGGGCCATCCATGATTGGCATCACCATGTCGGTGATGACCGCGCTGATTTCCTTCTGCCGGGGCTTATAAAGGGAAACCGCTTCCGCTCCATCCGCAGCGAGCAGGACGTGATAACCGAATCGTTCTAATGTTTTCTGCGCGATTTTTCGGATCTGTTCCTCGTCATCCACCAACAGCACCAGTTCATTGTGACCGCGCGGCAGCCGGAATTCCTCCGTGATTGCGTTGTCCTCGACCACCCGGCTGATGTCGGCCGGAAAATAGATTTCGAACCGGCTGCCTTTGTTCGGCGTGCTATGGCAGTGGATGAATCCGCCGTGGTTTTTGACAATGGTCAGGGTCGTGGACAAACCCAGTCCCGTGCCCTTGCCGGGTTCCTTGGTCGTAAAGAATGGATCGAAAATCTTGTCCTGGATCTCCTTGGGAATTCCCGTGCCGGTATCCGCCACCGCGATGCACACGTACGGGCCAACTTTGGCCTCTGGATTCATGCCGGCGTAGGTTTCGTCGAACATCATGTTCTCCATTTGGATCGACAGTTTGCCGCCCTCGGGCATGGCGTCGCGCGCGTTGACACAGAGGTTCAGCAGGACCTGGTGCAGTTGCGTCGGATCGCCGGTAATAGTCCACAGGTCGGCAATTACTTGGAGTTCAAACTCGACCGATTTTGGGAAGGTTTCGCGGGCGATCTGTTTGATTTCATGGGCAATGTGTTTGAGGTGGACTGGAATGCGCTCGCCGGTGACTCCCCGACCGAACGCCAGCACTTGTT
>JANWKE010000006.1 GCA_025451535.1 Verrucomicrobiia bacterium | reverse complement strand
TCGTGCCGGTGTTCTTCGTGGTCGTTCGCCGGATTTTCAAGAGCCAAAAACCATCGCACGCCATGATGGCGCCCAAACCGGCCGGTTTGGAAGAAGACGACGAGAACGGCAAATCAGGACAGCCATGAGCAAACATTTTTCAGCCATTCTCGCCACGAACTGGTTTGTAGCGCTGTCGTCCCGACTGCGGGTTGCGGCAGCCTCCGGCTGCCAGCAGAAACACCCGGCGCGACGCCGGGTGAACCCGCAGGCGATGACGCCTGCGCTACGGCGTTGGGCCAGGTTTGGTTTATGGCGCGGAATTTTTTCAGGAATTCCCGCCCTGCTCTTCGTGGCTCTGGCTGGTTGCACGCTCATGCCGGCGTATCATCGTCCGCCCGCGCCCATCTCGACTTCCTGGCCCAAAGTGCCCGGGTATCGCCAAACCCCGGCCAACGCCGCCGCCGTGCCCGCCGCCGACATTGGCTGGCGCGACTTTTTCCGCGATGAACGCCTCCAGCAGCTCATCGAACTGGCCCTGACCAACAACCTCGATCTGCGCGCGGCCATGCTGAACGTTGACCAGACGCGCGCGCTTTACCGCGTTCAGCGGAATGCCCTGGTTCCCACCGTGGATCTCAATGCCAACGGTACGCGCCAGCGCATCCCCTTCGGTTTCGGCGGCCAGGGCCAGGGATTCACCTACAGTCAATACAACGTAAACCTGGGTGTTGCCGCGTATGAACTGGATCTGTTCGGCCGCGTGCGCAGCCTCAAGAAACAGGCGCTGGAAACCTACTTTGCCACCGAGGAAGCCCGGAAGACCGCCCAGATTACGCTGGTGGCCGAAGTCGGCGCGGCCTATCTGACCGAACGCGAATTGACCGGGCAACTGGCCGTGGCCCGGCAATCACAGAGAGCTGCGCGCAAGGCCTACGACCTGACCAAAAGCAGCTACGATGCCGGCGTCCTTTCCCAACTCGATTTGAACGTCGCCGAAACCCAGTGGCAAACCGCGCGCGCCGCCGTGGCCGGTTACGAACAGCAACTCGCGCAGGCCGATAATTACCTGGTGCTCCTCGTGGGCTGTCCTTTGCCCGATGACCTTGCCCCACCGCGACCGTTCGACCCGCAGATTTGTCTGTCCGACATCCCGGCGGGGTTGCCGTCCGACCTGATTGCCCGCCGCCCGGACATTCTCGAAGCCGAACATCAACTCATGGCCGCCAACGCCAACATCGGCGCCGCCCGGGCCGCCTTTCTCCCGACCATCACCCTCACCGGCTCGGGCGGCACCGAAAGCACCACATTGGAGGGTTTGTTCGCTCCTGGTTCGCAGGCCTGGAATTTTTCGCCGCAAATCGTCTGGCCCATTTTTGCGGCCGGCACCGCCTGGAACGAACTTCAGGCTATCAAGGCAGCCAGGCTCATCGAAGTGGCCAACTACCAGAAGGCCATCCAAACTGCGTTCCGCGAAGTCGCCGACTCGCTGGCAGCACGGGATACCGTCCAAACGCAACTGGCGGCCAACCAGGCCCAGGTCAAGGCCGGGCGACAGAGTTATGAGTTGATCCAGGCGCGCTTCGACCATGGTGTGGATAGTTCGCTCAAGGTGCTTGCCGCCCAGCAGGCCCTCGATAACGCCCGGCAGAATCTCATCCTTTCGCAATACTCGCGCCTGTTCAATTTGATCAATCTTTACCAGGCGCTCGGCGGCGGTTGGAACGAGCATACCGAGCAGTCGCCGGCAGAAAAATCGCATTGAGCAATTTGTCCGCAGGAACATCCGATCATAGCCCGGCGAATTAACGCCGGGAACACCACATCAAAAGGCCGAAGCCCGAAGGGACGACCGGACCAGTCTGTTACGCAACCCTCAATCGTCCCTGCGGGACTTGGCCCCTCCTCAATCCAACCCGGCGCTGAGGTGCCGGGCTATTTTCAACCTGCCCCTGCGGGACGATTTCATAGTTCCCCAGCCCGCGACTTGCTGCCGGGTGTTTTTTTTGGCAGGATTTCCGGGCAATGAAAAAGTCAAAATCGTCCGATTCCCTCCGCCCTTTTTCCAGTGTCGTGTTTGACGGCTACGAACGCGCCGCCGCCCGCTCCATGCTGTATCCGGTCGGGTTCAAACCGGAAGATTTCCAGAAACCGCTCATCGGCGTCGCCTCCACCTGGGGCAATGTCACACCGTGCAACATGCACATTGACAAACTCGCACTCGAAGCCGAGCAAGGCGCGAACGAGGCCGGCGGCAAGGCCATCGTTTTCAACACCATCACCGTGTCCGATGGCATCTCGATGGGCAGCGAAGGCATGAAATACTCGCTCGTCTCGCGCGAAGTCATCGCTGATTCCATCGAAACCGTGGTGGGCTGTGCGGGCATGGATGGCTTTGTAGCCATCGGCGGTTGCGACAAAAACATGCCCGGCTCGCTCATCGCCATCGCGCGCTTGAACCGCCCGGCCGTGTTCGTCTATGGCGGCACCATCCTGCCCGGTTGCATCACCGGCGACACGCGCAAACTCGACATCGTGTCCGTGTTCGAAGCCATCGGCGCTTATGCCAACCAGAAAATTTCCGACGCCGAATTACAGGCCGTCGAACAGTGTGCCATTCCCGGACCCGGCTCCTGCGGCGGCATGTACACGGCGAACACCATGGCCAGCGCCATTGAAGCGCTCGGCATGAGCCTGCCCAACAGCTCCGCGCAGAACGCCATTTCACCTGCCAAAATGGACGATTGCCGCCGTGCCGGTGCGTGCGTCATTGAAATGCTCAAGCAAGGCATCCGTCCGCTCGACATTTTGACGAAGAAAGCCTTTGAAAACGCCATCGCCGTGGTCATCGCGCTGGGCGGCTCAACCAATGCTGTTTTGCACCTGCTCGCCATCGCCCACGCGGCGAAGGTGAAGCTGACGATCGACGACTTCACGCGCGTCGGCAAACACGTGCCCGTGCTCGCGGATTTGAAACCGAGCGGAAAACATCTCATGTCCGAACTCGTCGCCATCGGCGGCATCCGGCCGTTGATGAAGACACTGCTCGACAAGGGCCTGCTCCACGGGGATGCCCTCACCGTGACCGGCCACACCATGGCCCAGACGCTCGACGGCGTGAAACCTTATCCGGCAAGCCAGGACATCATCCAGCCGTTTGACAAACCGATAAAAAAGGACAGTCACCTTGTCATCCTGCGCGGCAATCTCGCGCCGGAAGGTGCCGTGGCCAAAATCAGCGGCAAGGAAGGCACGCATTTCCACGGCAAAGCCATTGTGTTCGAGTCCGAGGAAAAGGCGCTCCAGGCGATCCTCAATGGCACGGTGAAGAAGGGCCACGTGATTGTGATTCGCAGCGAAGGCCCGAAAGGCGGTCCCGGAATGCGCGAGATGCTTTCACCCACGTCCGCGATCATGGGCAAGGGCTTGGGCAAGGACGTGGCGCTCATCACCGACGGCCGGTTCAGCGGCGGCAGCCACGGCTTTGTCGTCGGCCACATCACGCCGGAAGCTTATGTGGGCGGCCCGATTGCCCTCGTGAAGAACGGCGACCCTATCACCATTGACGCCGGGAAACGGGAAATCACCCTGGACATTCCCTCCGCGGAATTGAAAAAGCGCCATAAGGCGTGGAAAAAGCCCGCGCCCCGTTACACCCGCGGCGTGCTGGCGAAATATGCGGCCCACGTCACCAGTGCCTCGCTCGGCGCCGTGACGGATATGGATTTGAAGGTGTGATCGCGCCACGCTTGCGGGATATTTTTCAGCTTTATCTTGCTTTTCCGCCATCACAGGTCTTTCGTGATTCCCAATCATGAAAGACCCGCTCGTATACATTGCCATCCATTATTGGTTTTGGATTTTATTAGGCGCGTTTTTCACCTTCTGTTTGGTTTCCATCTTTTTGACGGCGTGCTGGGAAAAACATCCCATCCGCCAATACCAGCCCGGGGCGCCGGAAGACGCCGGCCCGCCATCGAGGTATTTCCGGGCGATGAACGAAGCCGCTGCCAGACGAAATCTCCTTCACTGCGGAAACTATCTCCAAACCCGCAGCAGTTCCCTTTACAAATGCTGCATCTCGCTTTGGTTAACCGCCGACCACTGCACTTTAATTACGGTCTGGGGAGGCAAACTCGCCAGGATTGACTACAAACGCACCCTATTCATCTCTGTCACCAACGACGGTAGAGAAATAGTCACCTTGGACGATTTCGGCATCGTTGATTTGAGCGGCATCCGCGACATGGACGTTGTTTATCGGGCCGATTTTGAGGAATTAGTTGCCCGCCATTCACAACGGTTGACAGGGGTGACCACGCCGTTGAAATCCTTCTCACCAACACGCGCTATGGATCAATACGAAGACCTGGGACGAGTGCGCGCCGAAAAAATGGTTTTACTCGGACTGGCCAAATTTCTTGATTTACAGGAATCCAATTGGCGCTACACCGTAACGGGCGCTTTTAAAAACGCTTACGTGGGATATGTCATGGGAATGCAAAAGGCCAAACTGCAAAAAGCCCGTGCGGGCAGAAAACGTCCCGGCTCATGAAGTGCCTCACCCATAATTCCGAACCGCGTTATACCTGTGGCTGCTCGCCAAATTTGCATGCCCTCCGCCTTCCCTGCGCTTCCAATCCTGTCACGGCAGCAGCCGCACCCGGTAGTAGCGCGCCGGGAAATTGGTGCCGGCCCCAACATCGAGATAGTTGGTCACGGTGCTGACGGTGTTGGTCACGGTGAAAATGTCATTAAAGTTATTGGACAAACCGCCACCACCGGCCGCATTGAGCGCCTGCAGCACGTTGGTTTTGCCGCCGACCGTCGTCCACGTTATCTGGATATCGTTCCCCTGCTTCAGGATCGAGGTGATCTGGAACGGTGGTGCCCCGACCGGTGTATTCATGTCCGTCTGAATCTCGGCGGCGCTCAACGCCCGGTTGTAAATCCGCACCTCGTCAATCATCCCCTTGAAGAATTGGCTGTAAAGATTGTCGCCCCCGATCTGCAACGCGTTCGTCGAGGTCGCGATCGCCCCCGGTTGCGTCCGGCTCGCGACCTCTGTTCCGTTCACATACAATCGCAACGTCCCGCCGTCATACGTCACCGCCACATACGACCACGTGTTCACGGCCAGGGCCGCTGTCCCGTAAAGGATCGCATCCGATGACCCAAGGGTCCCGCCCCCACCCGGCTCACCCCCACTTGGCGATGCTGCCTCCAGAAAGTAATTGTCGTTCCCCTTGTAGATTACGTCGCGAAACGCGCTGCCAACCGTCGTGAGGTTCACCCAGGCTTCCAACGTCATGGCCGCGTTGAGTTGCAGCGTGGTTGAGTTGCTGACCGTCACCAACGCGTTCGTCCCGTTGAACACCAGCGCGCTGCCATATTTTCCCGAATGCGTCCACGTCGCTCCGCTGATCGTCCCGTTGTTCCCGTTGCCGGAGGCGTCCGCCACCATTGTCCCGGCCCCTTCGTTGAACCCATACGCCGCCACTGCCGTTACCGAGCCGGTCGGCACTGACGGGGTGGACGCGGTCACCACACCCGGATACCCGCTAAGATTGCCGGCTGCATCCATTGCCCATACCCGGTAGTTGTAAGTCGTGCCGGGCAGCAGCAATGAGGAATTCGTTGTGTACATGACATAGCGTGTCGTTAAATTTGCGTCCGTGTAATTCGTCCCGATCGCCAAATCCAGCAGGAAGAAATTTGTCGATCCGGCGCCCTGACTGCGTTCAATTTGGTAGCCCACGACCGCGATATTATCGGTGGATGATGTCCAGCTTAAATTGATTTGACTCGGGCTGACCCCGGTGGCCACCAGACCGGCCGGCGCCGTGGGGGCATTTGTGTCCGGGCGCAAGTTCCCTCCTTCCCAATTGTCAGCGGCAAGATGTTCCCCCGCCGGCGAATAGATCCCGATCCCGGGACTCCCCCCGTTCTTCACATCGGCGGCATCCGCGACCAACCACACCAGGACGGGCTTCCCATTTCGATACATGGTGACCAGCGGCTCAACGGAACCCGATACTTCCAGCCGCAACACGTCATTCGTCTGCCATGTCTCCGTGCTCCCGACGGCTTCTGAATAGTAACCGTTGTTGATAAAATGGTAGATGCGATAATCATTTGGCGCAAACACGAACCCGATGTAAAATTGGGAGCCCGAAGGCGGATTTGTCCAAACCGGGTCCAACGCCCCATCTCCCCGGAGAATCACACCCGTCCACGCCCCGATTGAAGACAGGGTGATTTGGGAATATTGATCGTTGCTGAAACTGTTCGCCGACCAAAAGGCGTAATTATGGCTATTCTCAACATCAACCCCTACCTGGTCATTAGCCACAACCAGATTGTTCGTCGAGACGATTGGCTTCGACCAATTGGCGCCGAGCGGCCCGTTCGGCCGATTGAAATTATCGCTCGCCACGGCATAAGGCAGTGTCGTTACGCTCGCTACCGGCGAATACGCGCTCAAGTTCCCTGCCGCATCCGTCGCTCTGACACGGTAACTGTAATTCGTGGGCCCCACCAGCCCGGTATCGAAATAATTCGTTCCCGCCAGCACTGCAATCTGTGCAAAACCGGTGTTGCCCGGATCCTGGCGCTCCAGCAAATACCCGGTCACACCGAGGTTGTCCGTTGCAGCCGTCCAATTCAATTCGACCTGAGTTCCGCCCATCGCGGTTGCCACCAGATTCGCCGGCGCCGACGGTGGTTGCATGTCCGGAGGCACCGGGGTGTTCATGTCGGTTTGAATCTGCGCCATTGTCAACGCCACGTTGTAAATGCGCACCTCGTCGATGGTTCCCTTAAAAAACTGGCCGTAAAGACTGTCGCCGCCGATCTGCAACGGGTTCGTCGAGGTTGCGATCGCCCCCGTCTGTGCCCGACTCGCCACCTGCACTCCGTTGACATACAACCGCATCGTCGTCCCGTCATACGTCGCCGCCAAATGTGTCCACGTGTTCGCTGGCAGCGCTCCCGTCCCGTTAAGCCCCGCATCCGAACTTCCAAACGTGCCTCCCATCACCGGCACCCCCCCGTTGTCCGAGGTCCCTTCGAGGAAATAATTGTCGTTACCCTTGTAAATCACATCCTCCCAGATGTTGCTCATCACCGACGGGTTCATCCACGCCTCGATTGTCATCCCTGTCGTCAGGTCAAGCGATGCCGAATCGGTGATCGTCACCAGCGCGCTTGTGCCGTTGAACACCAGCGCACCGCCATACTTGCCCGAAGTCGTCCAGGTTGCGCCATCGATTGTCCCGTTGTTCCCGTTGCCTGAAATATCGCCAGCCGTGGTGCCCGTTCCTTCGTTGAATCCATACGCCGCCACCAGGCCTGCGGTTTGCCCCCTCGCCTGAACAATCATCCCAATCAGGGCCGCCCCAAGAAATACGCTTAAGCGACTCGATGTGCTCGTAAGCCATTGATGCATAATATCATCGGGTTAAAGTTCCCTGCGAAGCTCTGAAGTAACCATTACCCGATATTATATCAGAATGAGTGCTTTAGTCAAGACGGGAGGGGTGGATTGCGCCTAAGAATCTGCGGCATAATGCTCATTTCGCTGCGTTTCGGCGCGACAAGCGCTTTAACAAGGCGTTCGCTTCACGCGCACCGGTCTTTGCAGTCGCCACCACGGCGCTTTCCGGGAATACACCCTGACTTTTTCAAACGCGGGGCTGAATAATTACCGGCCTTCGTTCACTTTGTTACGGTGCAAACTCTTTGCGCCCACCAATTACCGTCATTCGTTTTAATTAGATATTGACAACGCGGTGTTAAGGCGGGCTTAAGTGAATGGTTCCCATCGTGTATCGCCAGCTATTGCAAAGGTTGGTTCTTATCCTGGGAACGTTAACTACAACCAAACCGCCGCCAGGGAAAACCAGTTCCCATGGCGGCATAAACACCAGAAAAAACAAAGATAGGAATCGTATGAAAAACTTGAACCACACCCTGCTCGCCGCCGCTTTTACCGCCACCATTACGGCGACGACCGCCTACAGCCAGCCCGTGATTACCGTTGACGAATTCGGCAACGGAGACATCAGCGGAACCCCGCTGCCGAGCAGCCTGGCGCTGGATCCTTTTTCGGGCATGACCACGCTGTCTTATACCCTGCCTTTCCAGGGTTTGCGAGGGGATGTCATCCTCAGCGATGTTGCCGGCACGGTCTCGGACATCTTTCGTTTCGACGGAAATTTCACCCTGTACGTTTACTCCGACACCGACCTGTCGGAACCGAATCCGTCTTCCGCCGACGTGGGTTTTCCGGCTGCCCTTGAACCAAACACTTTTTTCGCCACTGAAACCGGTCCTGAACCCGGCCTCAACGGCCTGTTCAACTATAACCCCGGCTTTACCGGCCCCGGTGCTAACTCGGCAGGCGTAACTTACAATTTAATCAGCGACCCCGGCACCGTTCCCGAACCCGGTTCGCTGGCCCTGCTGGCGGGTGGTTTTGGAATATTGGGCTTCGGCCTCCTGCGTCGCAAACCGGCGCGCGCCTGATCGCCAACAAACCGGACCCGTCCAGCGACGGGCCATTGAAATCAATATCGGCAGATCGCCGTCAAGCGGTCTGCCGATTTTTTGCGCGATTGTTCCGTCCGCGATTCACCCCGTGGGCGAGACAAGCGCCGAGCCTTCCAAACGCCGGGCTGATTGATTGCATCCTTTCAGGTTTCTGGAATCCAAAAGGGCTGGGCTCCGTTACTCCACTTGCCCAGATTTGGCCGTCGTGGTAAAATGGTGATGGATTGATGAATAAGTTGTTGCTTTTCTTCTTTGCACTGCTTTGTCTGGCGGGGCTTTTCGCACCTCTCATGGCGTCGCACGACGCACAATTTTATTTTGACCGAGGTTCGGAAATCCTGTCCAGTACGGACCCCGATCACCAATGGACTTATCGTTGGGATTTGAACAGCGCGCAGGCGGATTTCAGCCACGCCCTCAGATTGAATCCAAATTTCACCGCCGCTTATACCAACCGCGCATATATAGAATCCACGAGGGGAGACGCGGTCAAGGCGCTCAAGGACTACACCTCGGCCATTGGATTGAATCCGCAAGACCCGAACAACTACATACAGCGGGCGGAAATCGAGGCGATGCAACGTGATTTTGAACCAGCACTGGATGATTATGAAAAGGCCATTGAATTGCAGCCGGACAATCGCGGCGCCTACCGCGGAAGGGTGCGCATCAAGGAAATGCAGAACGATTTTGCCGGCGCCATGATGGAACGGGTACGCATGATTGAAGAAGCGGTTCCCGTATTCACCGGCCCCACCCTGGCCGACGGCGGTTTTTTCGCCCGCGACCCGGGCCGCTGGCGTGGCCGCCTTTCGGAGCAGTTGGACCGCGCACTCGCGGCCGACACCAACTTCGCATGGGGATATTATTATCGCGGTGTCTTCAAGTCCCTTACCAACGACTGGGGTGGCGCACTGGCTGATTTTCAGCGATGCCGGAATTTTCCCGACGGCCAGGTGAGGGATTATGCCGCCCTCCACACCTGGCTGGTGCAAACTCAAAACGGCGAAAGGAATAAAGCGGATCCGGGACTTCTGGCCTATTGCCATGACCGCACGAACGGAACACCCGTTGACTGGCAGATGCAGATTGCAAAATTCCTTTTAAATCAAATCAGCGAGCTGGATTTTTCCAGGGCAATTGCTCCTTCCGACACTGGCAGGGAACAAAGTGAATTCTGGTATTACACCGGCATGAAACATCTTTTGGCCGACGACAAGGAAGATGCGAGCGATTGCTTCCGGAAATCTCTGGCCACTAAAACGCGGCCCTATGCCGTCTTTTTTTCTGCCAGAGCCGAATTAAGTTCGCTCAACCCGGCCATGTCGCCCGAATGAACGGCCAAAAGTGATCCGGCAATTTCCGACTTAGCCCATCGTTGACCGGGTATTGTCGCCTCCGTGCCCACAGCGGGTCGGGTCATTTTACCTCTTCCGGACACGGTACCTTTCGCCTTTATCCCCGGCTTCAAGGATTTCCAACCTGGCTCTGCAGAAGCTGGTTCTTTTGCACGGCTTGATATTCCGTGAGATTGGCCCTGGTGATGGCCTGCGAAGGGATAAGGATTTTCCCGTTGCCAAATTGTGTTTTGTCGCCGCGTAGATATTTGTCCATGCGGAAGATGGTTTGGTAGCCAATCTTCAGGGGATTTTGGACAATCGTGCCGTAAATGTCACCGGCCTCGATCCCGGCCAACGTTTTGTCGTAATCTTCAAAACAAACAATCTTCACCTGCCCGACTTTGCCCGCCTGGCGCACAGCGGTGAGAACGGCTGGTCCCTGATAGCCGTTCAGGCAGGCCATGCCCGCCAGGTCGGGATATTTCGAAAGCGCGTCCTCCGCGTTTGTCTGGGCCACGTCACTGGCATTGCCATCCAACAGCGTGTCGGCAATCCGGATGTTCGACCCGGCCAATCCTTTTTGGATGCCCTGAGCACGGTCTTTGGTGTTTTCCGCGTTGGCATAACCGACGAACAAAACGATTTTACCGCCCTGCGGCATCGCGGCTTTGAGCAGTTCCGCCGCCTGCATTCCGGCGGCCACATTGTCCGTGCCGATGTAACAACGGCGCTGGCTTTTTGCCGCGTCGCTGTCGGCGCAGACCAACAGTGTGTTGGTGGCCAGATTGTCCAGGAAACCCGCCTGCGTTTCGGGGTCGATCGGACTGATAATAATGCCGTCCGTGCCGTTCGTCACGAGCGTGCTCAGCAGCTCCTGCTGCGCCACCGGCGTGCCATTTTCGAGAAAGCGGAAATCCAAATCCACATCATTGAGTTGTCGCGTGGCGAAATCACAACCCAGCCGCACCACCGACCAGTAATTGTCCGGAGTGCCGCCGATAAAAATCAACCGCATTTTTTTGGGGGATGCGCTGTTTCCGCAGCCTGAGAACAGAGCCACCACGCACGCGGCCAGGATAAGGAGATGTAATTTTTTCATGATTGGATTGGTTGAACTGGTTTCCGCAAACTTTGTTCCAGCTGATGGCCCGACACTATTCCCCGGGCTCAACTTTGTCAAAGCCAATACCATGGTGGCCAACCGCTTTTAATTCTGATATGCTGGCGGGAAAAGGCGAAGTGAACCGAGCCTACGCGTTTCGCATTTTGCCATCTGGTTTTACCGCCTGGATGATTTTGAGAGTTTTTATTTTCATGGCCACGGTCGCAATCACTTCCACGGCGTTCAGCGCACCGGAGGCGGTGATTCTGCTTCACGGCCTGTGCCGCACCAGCCATTCGCTGGCGAAGCTGGAACGCGCCCTGACCGGAGAGGGTTACTCGGTACAAAACGTGAGTTATCCCTCGCGCACAGCCTCCGTTCAACAACTCGCCGATAACGCGATTGGAAAAGCCGTCGCTGATTGCCAGCGGGATGGCGCGACCAGGATTGATTTTGTCACGCATTCCCTCGGGGGGATTCTGGTTCGCAGTTACCTGGCGAACCATGCCGTTCCCTCGCTCGGACGGGTGGTCATGCTCGCGCCGCCGAACCAGGGCAGCGAGATCGTGGACAAACTCGGCTGGCTGTTTTTGTTCAAATGGATCAACGGGCCGGCCGGAAATGAATTGGGGACGGGCACAAAGGCCACACCGAACCGGCTTGGCCCGGCGACTTATCCCGTGGGCGTCATCGCCGGCGACCGTTCCATCAACTGGATCAACAGCCTGCTGATTCCCGGCCGCGACGACGGCAAAGTTTCCGTCGAACGGACCAGGCTGGCGGGCATGAGCGACCATATTGTCATTCACACAACGCATCCGTTTATCATGAGGAATCGCGAAACCATCCGGCAGACGATTCGATTCCTGCGCACGGGCGCTTTTGACCACGGCACGGGTTGAATCCGGCGGTCGCAGACCGCCGCTACATTCATTTTTCAGCAGCCACCTGCGGCGCATACCGGCGGATGGCTTCTCCGGCAGCCTGGTTCGCGTCCTTACCGTTTCGGCCGTGGTCGGTCAGCTCATCGTAATAGTCGTTGGCCTGCCCGCAGAGGTCCCGGATGTATTTCGTATATTCCGCCTGCACCTCGTCCGTGGCTTTGGTGAAGGTTTCCGCTCTGGCCGCTACGTAATCCCCTGCCCCTGAAGTCTGCTCCATGCCGGTCAGGAGTCCGGCGGCACTCCGCGCGGCCGCCGGGCCAAGGGCGTAGAAATATTCGATAATTTTCCTGTGCCCTTCCTCATGTTCCTTCAGCATCCCATGTTCACCTTCAGGCAGGGTGATGTGGATCACCAGGTCGAGATCGATGGTCATTGTCTTGATACGGAAACCGAAAGGCTCGCCGGTACCCGGATGCGTGACTTGAAAATCGAAAGCCGGGCTGCAGCCAAAGGCATACTGTGTCACCCCATCCATCCCGTCAGAGATTTGCGGCGGCTTGGATCCGGTGGAATCGTAGTAGGAGTATTTGACAATGGGTTTGTCGGCTTTGACGACAACCGAAGAACGGGTCGTCGCCTCGAGCACGCCGAGGCTGATGTTTTCGTCTTCCCGCATCCTTCGCGACAGTTCCGTCATTGCGATTTTTTCGCCTGCCTGATAATCAGAAGACTTCTTTGGATCGTAGCCAAACTGCTTCTGAAGTGACTTTGAGAGCTTTGCGAATTTAAGCCGGGTCAGTCCCATCCCGCCGGAATCCGGCTGGTATTGAATCAATAATCCATCCGGCAGAACCCGCAGGAGTTTTACCGCCTGGTAGGTCTGTCCTTCGGTGGTGATGACCTTGGATGGCAGCGAGTTTGATGGCAGGACTGGGATTTTATCCGTCAGGACGAATGCCGGAGCGGCCACCCCGTCAAATCCTGCCAGGGTCACGAGCAAAATCACCAGCACGGCCGCGAACACGCTCCTGACGAAAGGTGGCTGGTTGCGGTGATTTTCCATCATACGGTTGTTCCCCGAAGACCGCTCATAACATTTTCATCTCAATCCATTTATGGTAAGAAAAGCAGGATTAGCGCCAACCTGCGGTTGCACAAATTTCCTTCCCTCCCCTGCCCGTTTCTGTCTTCCTGCGGGCTGTCCAAACCAAAACCAATTAAACCATCATGAAAACCTGCATCCAAACACTCACCATCGCGGCGTGCGCCCTGGCGTTTGCCGGGACCGTCCGCGCCGACGAAAGTGTCGCCGGGACCTGGAAGGGCCAGTTTGACAGCCAGATCGGCCAGCAAAAATACACCTATGTGTTCAAGGTGGACGGGACCAATGTCACCGGCACGGCCACCGGCGAACGGGAAATGGGCACCAACACCGTGGCGATTACCGAGGGCAATATCAGTAACGACGAAATCAACTTTGTGGAGCCGCTCAAATTTCAGGACAACGAACTCCGCATCGAGTACAAAGGCAAGATCAATGGCGACCAGATCAAGTTCCACCGCAAGGTGGGGGATGTAGCCGAGGAAGATTTTGTGGCGCACCGGACCAGAGAAACCAGTGTCACCTCCGGCATGAAACGTGAGCCGGTGGCGGATACCAATACGCCACCCGCCAAGCCGTAGCCGGCGAATGATTTTTCCGGGGTAAGGTGGAACCGGAGCGCGAGTCTCCGACCCGCAGCCGTTGCATCCTGTTCCCGCCGTTTGACAGCTGGTTCGGGAGCACACGTGGAATTGTTTTCCGAACGCCCGGCCAGAAACCGGGTCTAATGCAACATGAAGGCACTATTAACGCCGGCAATACTCGCGCTCGCCGGGTTGATGCTCGTTGCTACGCTGGTGCTGATCAGCGGCGCGCCTTCATCCATTTCACAGTCCTTTGGCATTCCTTCAACCGACCCGAGTTTTGTCCTCTCAAAACCTGCGTCAATTTGTTTGTACCAGCAGCCAGCGCCACGTTTGCTTTACCCTGGTGTTCAGCAAGCTGATCCGCAGTCGCTTAAAACCTTTCCCACAGGGCGGAGTGCGGCGCCCTCCCGGCCCGTCCCCATTTACCTGGACAAGCTGCCGACGCCGTCGGCTGCTCTTCTACCCGGCGTTTACCAAACCTATCCCTGGACCATCATCCTGGTTGTGCCGGGAGCAGTAACCGAAAACGGTGATTTCATCGTGAAGCCAAACACCAACTCCCCCATGCCGATCCTCAGGCCGCCCGTGGAAGTGGTTCCATAATCGTAGCCCGGGCCGCAACTACACCGTCACGCTGCCGCTGATGTATTGCTCCATCTGCGCAATCGCAGCGTCCTGGGCCGAAATCGTCCAGTTCACCAGATCACCAATGGACACAATGCCGATGGCCTTCCCGTTCTCCAGAACGGGCAGATGACGCACCCGGTTTTCCGTCATCAGCCGCATGCATTCCTCGACCGTGTGATGCGGCGCCACGGAAACAATTTTGCCCGAAAGAATTTCCCGGACTTGCGTTTCCTTGGACCTCTTTCCCTGCAACGCGATTTTGCGCGTATAATCGCGTTCGGTAAACACACCCACCAGCCGGTCGCCCGACAGGACCAGCAGTGAGCCGATGTTTTTGTCCGCCATAAGCTTGATGGCCTCGAAGACCGTCGCCTCCGGCGCGATGGACCACAGCGCCGTGCCCTTGTGATGCAACAGCGCACTGATTGGGACGCTCGATTTCATAAGGTTATTGGATTACCTTTATATCCACCTCTTCTGCAAACATTTCAAGCGGTTTTTTTTGACCGGATCGAAACCAGGACCGCCACCACCACGCAAGCCCAACCGAACCAGTCCCCGTGGCGGTGGTAAAACGTCGGTGTGCGCCCGGCGCCCGACCGGGTCACGGGAATGTCAACGGTCAGCGCGCCTGCGCCATAAACGCCACCGGCCGGGTCCTTGAAAATTTCCCGCACGCTACCGCTGGCATCAATCCAGCATGTCACACCATTGTTCGCACAGCGAATGAGCGGCAGGTTGTTTTCGACGGCCCGAAAGACGGCGGTGGCCATGTGCTGCCATTGCGCTGCGCTGTTACCGAACCAGCCGTCGTTTGTCACGTTCACGAGTAAATCCACGTCATTCCCGGCCGAGGCGCGCGCCGCTCCCGGGAACGTGTCCTCAAAACAGATCAACGGCGC
>JANWKE010000005.1 GCA_025451535.1 Verrucomicrobiia bacterium | reverse complement strand
CCGGCTACGGTACGCATTTTGTGTAGGACTGGCGTCGCGCCTGTCTCAAATTATTTTGAAATTGGAGACTGGCGCGACGCCTGTCCTACGAAGATTTAGCCTCCGCCAATTCGTCAAGACCACTGCCATTCCTTTGCGTCAAACTTGTTGCCAAGTTCCTTCAAAGCCTGGCGAAATGGGTGGCGCGGCTGGCGACGACGCGCTTCCAATTCCAACGTGTCGGCAATGTCGGAGGAAATGTCCTTATCTTCCAGCATTCGTTCCAACACGGCTTCACGCTGGCGCGGCTTCAAAGATTTGAACGCGGTGACAAAAGCTTCTGCGGTGGCTTCATTGACACTCATGCCCACACTATCGCAAGAAATGACGCGGGTTTCAAGCGCGCAGTCACTTCGGCTTCAACTGCGGGAACAAAATAACATCGCGGATGTTTTCCTGGCCGAGGAGCATCATGCACAGGCGATCAATGCCCATGCCCATGCCGCCGGCCGGCGGCATGCCGTGTTCGAGTGCGACGAGAAAATCCTCGTCCAGCTTTTGCTGCTCGCCACCGGCCTGATGTTCGAGCCGTTCGCGCTGTTCGATGGGGTCGTTCTGCTCCGTGTAAGCCGGCGCAATTTCCTGTCCGTTGATGCAGCACTCGAAAACTTCGACCGTCGTCGGGTCGTCGGGCGAAAGTTTGGCCAGCGGAATCAATTCCTTTGGCGCGTGCGTTACGAAGGTTGGATTGATCAAGGTCGGCTCAATCAATTTTTCAAACACGGCTTGCGTTACCTCAAAGTCTTCGTATTCCTTGCCGATCTCGGCGCCGAGTTTGACCGCACGCTCGCGGCGCTCTTTGGCGGAAATCTCAAACCAATCCGCACCGGCCTTTTCACGCACGATGTCCTTGTACTTCACCCGTCGCCACGGCGGCGTGAGGTCAATCGTCTTCACAACCTTGCCTGCAGCGTCCTTATGTTCGATTTTCAGCGTTCCCAAAACTTTCTCTGCCACATGACAGACCATGCCCTGCACCAGTTCCATCATGCTCTCGTAATCGCCGAACGCCTGATAGGCTTCGAGCATCGTGAATTCGGGGTTGTGTTTGCGTGAGAGGCCTTCGTTGCGGAAGTTGCGGCCAATCTCGAACACCTTGTCCACGCCGCCGACCAGCAGGCGCTTGAGATACAGTTCCAGCGCGATGCGCAGATAAAAATCGCAACCGAGCGCGTTGTGATGCGTCTTGAAGGGCTGCGCCGCCGCGCCGCCGGGAATCGCCTGCATCATCGGCGTCTCCACTTCCACGTAGCCGCGCGACTGCAGGAAATTCCGGATCTCGGTGATAATCCGGCTGCGCTTGAGGAAGACGTCCTTCACCTCCGGATTCGCCATTAAATCCAGATAACGCTGGCGGTAGCGGATTTCGGTGTCTTCGAGTCCATGCCACTTGGCCGGCGGCGGGCGCAAAGCCTTGGCCAGAATGGTAAAGCTAGAGAGCTTGATGGAAATTTCGCCGGTCTTGGTCGTGAACAGCGTTCCTTTGGCGCCGATAAAGTCCGCCAGGTCGAGATGCGTGAAAACGCTCCATTGTTCGTCGCCGAGGACGTTCTTCTGGGCATAAACCTGGATGCGTCCGCTCTGGTCGCGCACGTCAATGAACATGGATTTGCCCATGTCCCGGTGCGCGGTAATGCGGCCAGCCACGGCCACTTCCCGGCCTTCGGCGTAATTCTTTCGCGCGTCGGCACAGGATTCCGTCGGCGTAAATTTGTTTTTAAACGGATCAATGCCCTTGGCTCGCAACGCGGCGAGTTTGGCCTTGCGCTGTTCGATGAGTGAATTCGTATCTTCCATCAGAGTTGGCGGATTAAACCACAAACCTTGTTTCGGCGCACGCAAAAGGTGCGCTTTCCCGGCAGCCTGGGGCAGAACCTGAAATGGTTGTTTTAACCTGCGAGACAATCCGGTTAAGATTGGTTAAATGAATCGCATTTCGTTCGTCGCGGTAACGGCCGCGTTGATTCTTTCCAGCCGTGGTGTCTCCCTTTCTGAAGCGGTTTCCGACTCATCCCATTCGGCTCAGTCCATCGTTCCGGATTTCGGGCCGAATGTTCTGATATTTGACCCGTCCATGACCAATATTCAAAGCCAGCTTGACACGATATCCAGCCAGCAGGAACGCAACCAGTTTGGCACCAATCGTTATGCATTTCTGTTCAAACCCGGTCATTACGATCTCGACGTGCGGGTAGGTTTCTACATGCAAGTGCTGGGGTTGGGAAAATCGCCGGACGACGTCGTCATCACCGGCGCAGTACGCTCCAAGGCGCCCTGGCGGGGAGGAAACGCCACCGTTAATTTCTGGCGCGCGGTCGAAAATCTCTCGGTAACTCCGACGCTGGACCAGCAGACCAACATCTGGGCGGTGTCGCAGGGCACTGCGTTGCGCCGCGTGCATGTGAGAGGAAATCTGACGCTGTCGGATGGTGGCTGGTCCAGCGGCGGCTTTATGGCGGATTGCAAAATTGACGGCCAGGTGAATTCGGGGACCCAGCAGCAATGGCTTTCCCGAAACGACGACTGGGGCAACTGGTCTGGCGGAGCGTGGAACATGGTTTTCGTTGGCGTGGTGAACCCGCCGGCCGGAGCCTGGCCCGCGCCGCCATACACCGTCATCCCGCAAACGCCATTAATCCGGGAAAAACCGTACCTCTTTATCGACGGTGGGGGGCGCTTCTTTGTCATGGTTCCCCATCTTGAAACCAACGGTACGCGGGGAATCACCTGGTCAAGCGGCACAACCTCCGGAACGCCTTTGCCGATAGACCGATTCTATCTGGCCCATCCGGAAAAAGACAATGCCACCAGCATCAACGCAGCGCTGAAACAGGGGAAGAATCTGTTGCTCACGCCGGGCATTTATCATTTGGAAAGCAGCATTCAAGTTTCCCGGCCAGACACGGTTGTGCTGGGGCTGGGATACCCGACGCTGGTGCCGGACCGGGGAACTCCGGCGCTGACGGTTTCCGATGTGGATGGCGTCATCGTGGGAGGCATCCTTTTTCAGGCGGGAACAAACAACTCCAGCACGCTGGTGCAGGTCGGAACACCGGGCAGTTCAGCGTCCCATGCCGCGGACCCTCTCTTTTTTTACGACATTTTCTGCCGGGTCGGCGGCGCGGCGGCAGGAGCCGCCACTGACATGGCAACCATCCATTGCAACAACGTCGTGGGCGATAATTTTTGGCTCTGGCGCGCGGACCACGGTCGGGGTGTAGGCTGGGTCTTAAACAAAAACGTCACCGGTTTGACCGTGAACGGGAACAACGTCACGTTGTACGGATTGTTTGTGGAACATTGCCAGGGTTATCAAACCGTGTGGAACGGCAATGGCGGCCGCGTTTATTTCTACCAATCCGAAATGCCATACGATCCGCCGAATCAGCCAGCCTGGCGGCAGGGGGACGTCAATGGCTATGCTTCGTACAAAGTGGCGGATGGCGTAACGACGCACGAAGCCTGGGGGCTTGGCGTATATTGTGTGTTTCACACCGGCCAGATCGTGGCAGACAACGCCATCGAAACCCCAAGCGTTCCCGGCGTCAAGATGCACCACATGGTGACGCTCCGGCTCGGATGGCAGCGTGACAGCGGCATTCGGCATGTACTTAATGGCACAGGCGGCAGTGTGATCTCAAACAGACAGGCAACTCTGAACTAGAAGACTTAAAGGAAAACGGCCTTGGACGGTGAGTTGCAAGAATTCTATGCCGTCCAAAGCCGCCTCCGGCAACCAGCATTGAGGAGTAGTTGACGGCTGGTTGCACACTTATCCCTCGCGCCGGGCTGCGTCTGCTTCCTCCGCGAGCTCGGCCAGCAGGTTGAAGAACGCCTGGTTCTGGCCGTTAAACAATCCAGAAGCCGTCAGACCGGCAACCGCCGCTTGCGCGCCGCCCTGCGCCGTGGAGTCGGGCCGGATGGCCGAGCACAGCGGCAGATTCGTGCTTATGAATTTACACGGCGCGGGCATGATTTGATTCGTGTCCTGCGGGTCCGAGTGATCAATGCCATCGGGTGTCGCGTCGGGCGCAATCGGAAGCTGCGGGAACACTTCGTTGCCGTGATTATCCATGAGCTCAGGCGCATTCCCGGCTTTGTCCTGCCAGGTCTGGAAGTGCATGATTTCCGTGCCGCCGATGGCGCCCAGGATTTTGAGCACTTCCAGGCTGCTCGCCTTGGGTAGAAACGATTGATAAAGGCTTGAGCCGCCCTGCTCAATGGTCGCAAATTGAAAGCCGGCGGTGTTGGCAATGAGCTGGATTTGAAATCCGAACGTCGGGTCCGTGGGGAGCGGCAAATCCACTGCCGGAATGGCCGGCAGGTTCTGCAAATTAACAATCTGCGGAAACGTATCGCCGAAATCCGGATTGCCTGACAGCCGGTAACGCAGGAACCAACTGGTGTCCACCGTCAGATTCATCAGATTTGTCAACCGCCTGGCGGACTTGTTTGAGCCGGTTGCCTGGCTGCTAGGCAAGCTGCGGAATTGGTCGAGGCTCACCGGCTTGCGACCCTTGGACATCAGATAATGATTGATAAAGTTCTGGTGGGTGAATTCGTCCCGGGTGTTTTGGTTGACGTAGGTAGGCATGTCCCCATCAAGCACTTCCAACGCCAGTTGAAAGGCCTCATTGCCCAGGGCCAGTTCGGTGTACTGCTGCCAGAGATCGGTTTCCAGAATTTCCGCCGCCGCCAGGAATCTCAGGATGGCCGCATCACCGGACGTGAGTTGCGAATTGCCGGCGGCAGCCCGGGCGCCCAGCTGACCCAGGAGCAGACCACCGGCCGGCAGGGCGGCGGCTCCGGCCAGACCAAATCGCTTCATAAAAGTGCGGCGGCCGAACGTGCTGCCGCGCGAATCGGGTTGAGATGGTTCCGTTGGAGAAAGTGGGCCTGCCTGTGTAAGGCGGTTTTGAGCGTTTGACATAATTCACCTTTCAGTTCTGGCGGTGCCAGTTTTTCGTTTCACTTGCGCGGATTTTAAATCCGCTCAACTCATCAGAGAAACTGCGGATGAAATTGTTCCGCAAAAAATTTTAATTGTGGCGGGAACAAAATGTGAAGAACGGCCTCGGAAGACGGCGCGGCCCGCCGGACCCGGCGGACCGTCGGGCTACTTGTTCGGCGGCTGGTACAGCCCGGCTTTGATGAAGGGTTCGAGGCAGGCGCCGTAACCTTCCGCTTGCATTTTTTCCAGCGGGACGAAGCGCAGCGACGCCGAGTTGATGCAGTAACGCAAATGCGTCGGGCCGGGTCCGTCATCGAACACGTGCCCGAGATGGGAATCGGCTGCGCTGGAACGAACCTCGGTGCGCACCATGCCGTAGGTATGGTCGGAATGCTCCGTCACGTCCTGGCTGGAAAGGGGTTTCGTGAAACTCGGCCAGCCGCAACCGGAATCAAACTTGTCCAGCGAGCTGAACAAGGGCTGGCCCGACACTACGTCCACGTATATGCCCGGTTGATGATTGTCCCAATATTGATTATGAAACGCCGGTTCGGTGGCGGCTTTTTGAGTGACCGCGAACTGTTCCGGGGTCAGTTCTTTTTTTAACTGCGCCTCACTGGGCTTCTTGAAGTCTTTCATATTCGTCGTCTGATTGGTGAATCCGTTTGCATTAGCCGGCTGGGCGTGACCGGTACTGCGCGCCGAGGCGCCGATGCCCGCCGCCAATAAAAGCGCCGTCATCATTCGTAAAATCCTGATCCCCGGCACACCCTTTTGACGCATTTAATCCGCCTGTGTTCAGTTCTTTATCAGGCACGAATCAAACTTGCCCGGCAAATCCTTGCGAGTCATGGAATTTTATTATGGAGTGGGCTTGCCTGATCAAACCCAGGTGCTATTATTACTTATGTTTGCGTGTCGGAGAATCAGGAAATCCATTTTGCCATTCCTGATGGTTCTTCTCCTGGCCGACTGCACCAGCAAAGAGAACGCCTCGCCCAGCATTATCATCACAAACCTCCCGGATTATGGTACGACTGACAATCTTGCCGGGATGGTATTGGGCGCAGACCCGGCCGCCTGCCGCGTGGCTGTGTTCATTGAGGTCCCGCCCTACGGTTGGTATTCCAAGCCCATTTGCGCTCAAGCCCTTACCGTGATCCAACCGGACGGGAGCTGGTCCGCAGACATTACCACCGGCGGAGCGGATACCAACGCCACCCGGATTGCGGCCCTGCTGGTGAGCACCAACTACAGCCAGCCCTGTGTCCTGGGTGAGCCGTTTCTGCCTACCAATGTTTTCGCCGAGGCGATTGCCAGTGCCGTGGTCACGCGCGAATATCCCGGCGTTCGCTGGATCGGCTTTTCCGGTTACGACTGGTGGGTGAAGGCGAGTTCCGGCACGAATCAGCTTGGCCCCGGACCAAATTATTTTTCCGACAGCACCAACAACGTCTGGACGGACACGCAAGGCTGGCTGCACTTGCGCATCACCAACCGGTCCAACCAATGGCAATGTGCGGAAATCGTTTCCGCGCGGACGTTCGGTTATGGCAGCTACCGGTTTGAACTGGGCTCACGCGTGGATGACCTCGATACCAACATCGTGCTCGGCATGTTTACCTGGAGTGACGACCCGGCCTACACTTACCGGGAAATGGATGTCGAGTGTGCGCGCGGATTCACGGCGGACACCAACAACGCGCAATTCACGGTCCAGCCGTATTATCTCAGTGGCCATTACGCACGCTACCAGGTGCCGGGCGGTCTGGCGGATTCGACCCATCTGTTTACCTGGCAAAGCAATTCGGTCAGTTTTCAATGTCAGAGCGGCAGTTATTCGCCAAATCCAACCCCGTCAAACGTGCTCGGCAGCTGGATGTTTGCCAACGCCTCCGCCGTCCCCAAAACCGGCGACGAAAACGTGCGAATAAATCTCTGGCTGCTTTTCGGTCATCCGCCGTTGGACGGCCAGGAAGTGGAATTGATCATCAAAAGTTTCCAGTTTGTGCCGCTGGGTTCGCCGCAGCCCGCGCGGCTTTCTGACCTCAACGCGGCTCCTCTGGGGCCGGTGGCGTTCACCATCCGTGGTGAGCCGGACCGCCGGTATCAGGTGCAGGCGTCCACCAATTTGCTCAACTGGCAGGACCTCACGACTGTCCTGGCGACCAACAACCTCGTGCTGTTTCAAGCCAACAGCCAGATTGGTGCCGAACAGCAATTCTATCGCGCCGTGACGTTGCCTTGAAGTCTCGATGATTTCGGCTGAGTGCCTGCCGTTTCGACGAACCCGATGCCGTTGGCGTTTAATGTTCTCCGCCGGTCCGGGCGAAGTTTTGCAGAAATCTTCTTTACCTCAATAATGCCGACGCACACCATAAAATCGGCGCCTGACCGTGGAAATCGCCGTCGCCGCGTTTTGCCTGCAAGTAGCCCTGGATGGTTCTTTGTTGTCCCAGGCCCAGGCAGACGTTTCGCACGCTGCCATCGGCTTTCAGGTAGCTCACCAGGCCCAGCCAGCCTTTCCGTGCCGCCGGACCGTAGGTGGCCTCATCGAGCCAGCCGCTTTTCACGCCCGTAATCAGCGCGAAGGTAAACATGCCGGTGCAGGAAGCTTCCGGCCACGCTTCCGGACGATCCACGAGTTGATGCCACAGGCCGTTCGCATCCTGATATTTTAACAGTGCGGCCATCATCCGGTGGTACCCCTCCATGATGCGGGAATAATTCGGATTGTCCTTCGGCAAATCCCGCAACAGCTCGCTCATGCCTGCCGCCATCCAGCCATTGCCCCGGCCCCAGAAGAAATGACCTTCGTCACCATGAAAGAAAAGGCCGTTGGGTTGCTGCAATTTGTCGATATAAACTGCCATTTCATTGGCCGCGCGGTCGAGGTAAACCTTGTCGCCGGTTGCCCGATACGCCTGCACCTGCAACGCGGTAATCATGTACATGTCATCAATCCAAAAGCGGGTCTCCCGGCTCAAGCCGTCCGGGCGCGGATTCTTCCATTGTTCGTCCGCTTTTTCCCGGCCAAGGGCCAGTGCGTTGGTATCGCCGGTCTGGCGATAAATTTGCAGCGGCAGAACACCGAACACCGAATAATCCACGTGTTCCCGATGAGGGATGAGTTTTGCGTTTTCCGGTGCCACCACCCCGTCATATCGCCGGATCAATGCGGCCTGCCGCGGCGTGTCGCCCGTCAACTGCGCAAACGTCAAGGCGCCGTACCAGGTGCAGACCTGCGAATAATGGATGACCCGGTCCGGCCCCATCAACATGTTCGTGCGTGAAAGGAAATTGTCAGTCACCCGCTTGCCCACCTCCGAGGGAGAACAACCCTTTGGCCAGGATCCCAAATCCGCCTTTGCCGATCCGGTTGGAGACATGTGCACGCAGCCGGTCACGAGGGCAAGTGCCACCGCCGTTGCCGCCCGGATGAATGGTCTGAGTCTGGTTTGGTTCATGGCGCCAAAAAAGCCCGGTCAACCTTTCATAATGCCTGCCGCAGAGTTTCTGCCAGTTCATCCGGCGTGAGCAAAATGGGATTCGCCTTCATACTGCTGGCCTGCGTTGCTTTGGACACAATATCGGAAACGTGCCCGGTTTGTATGCCATAAACGCGCAACGGCGCAATGTGCAAATCGGAGATCAACCGGCGAACCCATTCCACGCCGGCATCCGCCGTTGCCGACGTGCCACCGGTGAGCCAGCGTGCCACTTCGTCATAACGCTGCAGGGCCTCACCGTCCGGTGTGCGGTGGCGGAGCGCCCGGATATTGGCGGCCATCACCGGTGGCAGCAAAGCCGCACAAACCGCACCGTGCGGTGCCGGAAACATTCCCCCGATCGGCCCGGCAAATCCATGAACGGCCCCGAGGCCGGCATTGGCCAGCGCCAGCCCGCCGAAAAGGCTCGCCACGGCCATGTCCTCACGGGCGGATTGGTTGCGGCCGTCGTTGAACGCCACCCGCAATGCGCGTGCGGCACGACGGATGCCTTCGACGCACAGGCCGTCGGTCATCGGATTTGCCCGTGAAGAGACAAATGGCTCGATGAGTTGCGTGAGCGCATCGAGACCGGTGCTGGCCGTCAGCGCCGGCGGCAGATCGTGGGTGAGTTCCGGATCCACCACCGCCACCCGCGCCAGCATGAGCGGACTGCGCAGGCTGACCTTGACCTTGTGTTCCGGCGACGCCAGCACCGCGTTGCGCGTCACTTCCGAACCGGTGCCCGCCGTCGTGGGAATGGCAATGAACGGCGCGGACGGTTTGGTCAATGCCCGGCCGCGCCCGATGATTTCAACATAATCCAGCGATTCACCGCCGTTTGCCAGCATCGCCGCCATGGCCTTGGCCGCATCGAGGGCACTGCCGCCGCCGAAGCCGATAACCAGTTCGCAATTGGCTTTTCGCGCAACCGCCGTGCCCTGTTCAATGGTGGAAATCTCCGGTTCGCCGGAAACAGAAAAAGTTTCCGCCCGGACGCCGGCTGCCCGTAGGATGGCCAGTAATTTTTCCGCGCGCGAAGCATCACTTCCTGTCACCACCAGCGCGCGCGTACCAAATCCCTGCGCCAGCGCGCCGGTTTGACGCAACGTACCGGCGCCGAAAACAATTTGGGTGGCGGTGGCAAATTCAAATTTCATGACAACTTTTTGCGGGTGGGGACGCGCTGCCACGTTTCCCGGCCGGCCGGCAGCCCGGCCCTACCCTCCAGCGTCATCAGGAAACACGTTATCGAATTTCACGCTCTGGCGCGGCTCGGCCATCATCGTTGCCACGGTGTCCCGCCAGATCGGATAATGCGCCGTTTCCTTGTGCGCGGCGGCCGCCGCCGCGTCACGATAGACCTCCACGAACACGAAGCGGGTCGGGTCGTCCTGCTGTTGGACGACATCGAATCGTGCCACGCCCGGTTCCTGCAAACTCGCGCGCGCGTTGGCCAGCGTCGCCTGTTTGAAGGCATCCACGCACTCCGGCTTGACATGGACCTGAATGTGTACCACGAGCATAAATGACCTTTCGTTGAACCGTCTTGAAAGTTTTATCCACCCCCCGGAATCGCATTCCCTTGCCGCTCCTGCCGAGCACGAATTAATGCCGCTTCCTCGCGGATGTTGACCAGTGAAAGTTGCGTCGCATGGAACAGGTTCACGCAACCGCCAATCAACCCTGCCACGCCGGCAAAGCCGAGGAGCAAACCGGCGCCGATGATGACGCGAATGAGGGTTTCGTGTTCCAGTGCCCCGAACAGCGCGCCGAGCAGTGTCACCAGCGCCGCCGCCGCGAACGCGCCCAGCGCCACGTAAATCCAGTGCAACGCCTTCAGCAACAGCAGGGCCTGTTGCTCGACCCGATTGGTCTTTTCGACGAATTTTGCGTCCTGTGCCGTCGCGGGGTCTGCCGATTCCTTCAACAGCTCGTGCATCCGGTCGCGGGTGCGCAACATGCGATTGATGGTGCTCATCGCCAGCACGCTGGTGGCGTTGGTCAATATCGCCGGCGCCACAATGAATGTCAGCACGCCAAACGGATTTTGTCCCAGCAAATAATTGCCCATGGCCTTGAATTAAAATTCAGCGGCACAATAACGGCGACCGCTGATTCCGCAAGGTCAAACGTCTGAATTCAACCCGGTGAACCTGGTTGAGTTGCGCGATGGGTCAAACGAAACTTGCCCGAAGCTGCCGGCACCAGGACCGCCATGGCCTCGGTCGGGATTGCCTTGCGGAGGGCGAGCAATTCACCGAGTCGTGAAGTCACGCGGCCCAAGTCCCCTTCCGTTGGCCCGACACCATCCGGTACGAAGCGCAAAAGGCAAGCGCTGCTTTCATCCTGTCGCAATTCATAATGGGCAATGCCGTCGGCTCCGGTAAAACACTGGTCCACCTGCCAGGTGGTGACGCGATGGCCATCCCCTGCCTTCAGTGCGTCGCGCGCCCGGCCATGGACCACGAAGTTGCTGGCGTAGGGCTGCTCGATCCGTTCCGCGAGATCGCCGATGCGATAACGGACCAGCGGCATGTAATCGTTGGTCAGGGTTGTGACCACCAGTTCGCCAATGCCACGTTCGTCTGCCCCCACGATTTCGAGAAATGCCGTTTCATGGCTGGGCTTCATTTCGCCGCGTTCGTTTTCCATGAGCAGATGGCCGGTCTCGGTCGAGCCATAAAGATTGAAGACCGGCACGCCAAAGGCTCGCGTGAGAATCCGGCGATGCACCACGCTGACAAATTCATAGCTGCACAACACGAACCGCAGCGACGGAAACCGGATGCCGTGTTGCTCGCAATAAAGCGCAAAGCGGACACCGTGTACCGGGTCCAGGTCGAGAAATTGCGGCGACCATTCGGCAATCTCCGCCGCCATGCGCGCCAGATCCGCGTCGCTCAACAGAAAGGGGATGCGCGCCAGATTTACGTACAGGGTATTGCCCAGCGTTCGTTGTTCGCGCGACATCCAGACCGTCGGACACGTCAGGCCATTGCAGGCCGGCGGCACCAGCGTGGCGCGCCGGGCGTTCGGATGTTCATTCAGCACGCGGGCGACCAGGCCATTCAACCGCAGCGCGCGTTCTTCCTGGCTGTTCCACCAGCCGCGACCGAAAACCACCGGCAACCGTTCCTCGGACGTGCCGGACGTGTGTTCCAACTCGACCAGGTTTTTCTCCAGCAACGATTCGAGCGATTGCCTGCCGGCAAGAAAGTTTTGCGGAAAATTATTCCGCATGTCGCGCTTCCCCAGCAGCGGCAGGCTTTTAAAACACTCAAAACTGGCGTGTTCGCACCCCACCCGCGCCAGCGAATCACGATAGAGCGGCACTTCCCGCCAGCGGGGAAGAAGTCCCTCCAATTTCGGGATTTGCGCAGCTTCACGAATCAGTTCCGGTGTCGCAAGCATGGCCGAAATATACACGCATTTGGCAGAATGCAAATTCAGCGGATGGCAACCGACGATTTTTGCGGTGCAACCGCTGCGCCTGCCCGGCAGATGCCGCGGTAAAATTCGCCAACGCGCGTCATTTTACGCGGCAGTTTTTCGTCGGTAAAATCCACCGCCAGCAGGCCGAACTTTTTCGAATAGCCGAATTGCCATTCAAAATTGTCCAGCAACGACCAGTAGAAAAAGCCGCGCACGTCCACACCGCCCTTCACCGCGCCGTGCAGCTCGTGCAGGTGTTCCGTCAGGTCGCGGATGCGGAAATCTTCGTCAGACGAGGCCGCACCGTGTTCGGTGATATAAAGCGGCAGGCCGTAGCGCCGGTGGAAATTTTTCAGGATGATTCCCAAACCGCCGGGATGGCGTTCGAACATGTCGTCGCAAACCACGCCCAGCCGCGCGAGCCGTTTGCGGCAGGCGCCCCCGGCCGGAACCATGGGTTCGAAATTCTTGAACCGGGCCAGCCCGTAATAATTTACTCCCAGAAACGTGGACGCTGCCCGGCGTGGCCCGCCCAGAAACGCGTCCAGCACATAACCGTTGAAAGCGTGATGGGAAATGGCCGCGAGCAAATGGTCCCACAGCGCGTGCCTTTCGAACGGCCCAAAAAAAGTCCAGTTCTTCGCGATGCCGATTTCCGGCGTCCGGCCGCCATGGCCGGCCCGCCGGATGACCTCGCCAACCCGCACGTGTGCCTCCGCCATATGTTGGATGGTCTTTCGGTATGACAGCAGCCGCCATTTGCGGAACGGAGGAAATCCGCCCAGCAAATATGTCAACGACGCATACGTGTCGGGCTCATTGAATGTGTTCCACAACCCGACCCGCTCTTTCAAGGCCGTCACCAGCTTTGTCACATAATCCACGAACGCCGGAACCGTGGCCGGATTCAACCAGCCGCCCGCCGAGGTAATCCACAACGGATTGGAAAAGTGATGCAGCACCACCATCGGCGTGATGCCCGCGGCCTTGAGCCGATCCAGAAGATCCACGTACCGCTCCAGTTCCTGCCGGTTGAGGGGTGCGAACGGCGCGGCTTGCAGGCGCGACCATTCGATGCCCAGGCGATAGGCATTTACGCCCAGTTCCGCCATCCAGTCCACATCCTCGGCATAGCGGTGATAATGATTGCAGGCCACCCGGCAGTGTCCGCCGTCCGGCGCGACATAATCCGTCCACTCATTGGCGACGTGGCCTTCCACCTGCGTCGGTGAGGTGGCAGTGCCCCACAGGAAATTGTCCGGAAATTTCAAAGCGCCTGCCATTATGAGGATCAGGGTACGGCGGAATTAACCAATTGAACAGCCCGAAGTCGTTCGGGCAGCGGCAAAAAAAATTGGCGAGGCCGAACACCCGGAAACAAATCATGGACTTTCCCATCGTCATGAACGATAATCACCTTGTTCCCGCCTAGCGAGCCGGACCGAGGTTCATTTTCGATCCAAAATTTTTATGGCCAAGAAACCAGCAACCAGTGCGCAGATGCCTGACCAGCCTCCCGTCGAAGAAACGGCGGAGCAACATTTCGATCGCATCCTGTCGGGTGACCAGTTCAAAATCCTGAAAGCCGTCCTCGACCAGCTGCAAAAGGATGCCGCGGCGATGCACACCGCGATTGTCACCACCAATTGTTATCGGAACTTTTTGGACAAGCTGGGTTACCGCGTCATCCTCCTGCCCCAGATTCACGAACAGGATTGCTATTCCCGGATGGGGCCCGCCGGAGGCATTCGTGCTGTGCTGCCGGTCCACGATATCGCCACCTACAGCACCCTCGTGACGCTCGTAAACTATGATTCGACGGTGACCACCACCCCAAAATCACTGGATTTCTACGACAACCAGCTCGCCGAATTCAAAACCCGGTTGATGCAATAGACCCGGCACGGTGGAAGACGGAGCGTCGTTATGCCATGGCTCGTCCGGCAATCCAGCCGGTCGTCCAGGCCGCCTGGAAATTGAAGCCGCCGGTAATGCCGTCAATGTCCAGCAATTCACCGGCAAAAAACAGTCCGGGGCAAATGCGGCTCTCCATGTTTTTGAAATTCACCTCGCTCAACCGGACCCCGCCGCACGTCACGAACTCATCCTGGTTCAGACTCTTTCCGTTCACGGGAAATTCCGTGCGCCGCAGTTGTTGAACGAGCCGGTGCCGCGCGGCCCGCGAAAGCACCGACCATCTCATCTCGCGTGAGATGCCTGAGGCCAGCACGAGTTGTTCCCAAAGGCGCGCCGGCAACGGCGGGACAGGTGAATTCACGATCTGCCTTGCCGGCTGCGAATGGCGCCGCGATTGAAATTCCGACGCGAGCTGCTCCGCGTTCAGATCCGGCAGCCAGTTCACGCAGAGCGGGAAGGAATAATTCATCCCGTGCAATTTCCGCGCCCCCCAGGCCGACAACCGGAGAATAACCGGACCGCTCAGGCCCCAATGCGTCACCAGCAGCGCCCCACGCTCGCAAAGCCCCGCCCCCGGCACGGATGCCTCGACCGATTCCATCGAAATCCCCGCCAGCTCCCGCAACCAGGGTGTCCCGATGTGGAAAGTGAACAGCGAAGGGACGGGCGGTTCCAGCGTGTGACCGAGCGAAATGGCCAGTTGTCCCCGTGCCGGCGTCCGGCAGCCGCCCGTGGCCAGCAGCAGCCTGTCACAAACTATTTTCCCGTTAACAGATTCTTCTCCCCATCCCCGCCCGGGCGGGGAGAGGGTTGGGGCGGGGGGATTTGATTTTAACGGCCTTCGCATCCCGGCCCTCTCCTCCTTTGGTGGAGGAGAGGAAGAAATATTTCCTGCCAGCGTGAGTTCAAAACGTCCGTGCGGCTTCTTGATCACGTTCTCGACGCCGCAATTCAACATCAATTTCACGCCGGCCGTGCGGGCCGCGCCCAGCAGACAATCAATGATGGTTTGCGACGAGTCCGTCGCCGGAAACATCCGGCCGTCGCTTTCGGTTTTCAGTTTCACGCCGCGGGCGGCGAACCACGCCACGGTGTCGCGCGCCTGAAACTGCCTGAACGGCGCAATCAATGCCCGTTCGCCCCGCGGAAAACGGGTGGCAAATTCGCGTTCGTCAAAACAGGCGTGTGTCACATTGCACCGGCCGCCGCCGGAAATTTTGACCTTGGAAAGAAATTGCGCGGTTTTTTCAAGGATGAAAATTTCAGCGCCGTTTTGCGTTTCGGCACACGCCAGCGCGGCAAAAAATCCGGCTGCGCCGCCGCCCACGATGCCGATACGCCGTGAATTCATTCACCCGAAGTTACAAATTTTACCGCGAGGCGCAAAGGCGCTAAAAATCGAACCCACTCAATCCCACACCCTGTGGCAGGTGTGGGCGCCGGGGATTCTTTCCAGGTAATCCTGGTGCCAGGCCTCGGCCGGATAAAATTCCGTGGCGGGCGCGATTTCCGTGACCACCGGGTTGCTCCATTTGCCCGATTGACTGGCTTTTTCCTTCACGCGCCCGGCAATCCGGCGCTGCTCCTCGCTGTGGTAGAAGATGGCGGAACGATAGGGCGCCTTCCCGCCACCCGTTTGCTGCCGGGGCGACGTCGGGTCGTGCATGCGGAAGAAATCGTTGAGCAATTCTTCGTAACTCAATTTGGATGGATCGAAGATAACCTGAACCGCCTCCGCATGCCCGGTTTTGCGGGTGTGCACAGTCTCGTAGGTCGGATTCGCCGTGGTCCCTCCCGTGTAACCCACGGTGGTCTTGACGACTCCGGGCAGGTGACGCAGGGATTCCTGCAAACCCCAGAAGCAACCGCCGGCCACCGTCGCCGTTTCGTAATGTGCCGGCGGACCGGCCGTTGAAACGTTTGCGGCCAATTTCCCGCTTGGCGAAGCGATGGCCAACGCCGCAATCAAAACGGCGGCCACCGACGACTTTCGCACCAGGTTTCGCATGGTGTTGAAGCGTAAACCACTTTCGACCCGCTGTCGAATCCGCCTGGCTGACCAGGTGAACCGGGACCAAACAGAGATGTCGCCGGCGCGCTGTATACACGTCAATAGATTTGTGTCGCCTTTCATATCCGGCGGGTGTTTCAATCCGGCGGAGCAAACATCAAATCACCCCGGCTATGAACGCCTATCTCTATACCGGTGTCACCACCCGGTCCCAGGTCCGACCCACCACCGGGCGTCATGGCCCGGTGGACACGATTCAGACGTGGGATGCCTGCGAGACTCTGATCGTTTTCGGCGACACGCCGGATGAAGCGCAAAAGCAGTTCGAAACCTGGCTGTGTGCGACGCCGACAGGGGAAAATCCGGCTGAGGTCCAAATCCGCAAAATCGCGGCCGCCCAATTCGTGGACCGGTTGTTCACTGAATCAGGCGACACACCGCTGAACTGGCCGGAAATTTTGAAATGGGCCGAATCGCAACTGCAATCCACACCGATGGATGATTTCGAGCAAGGTTATTGGGTGGACGTGGACCAGGTTGTGCGTCCCGGGAAATTAAGTTTCAGCGCCGGAACCCTGCAATGGGATGTGCCCGAAGACATCCGCTCCGGTTTGAACTGGGTGAGCGACAGGAAATTTCTTTTTGTACTGAGCGTATTGAGCCCGATGGCACCGCCAGCCGAACCTCCCGACGAACCGGAAACGGATAATCCCGATTTCGAGGTGTCATCGGACGAAAACACTGAAAAATCCAGGCCGATTTCAATTAATGAATTGTTTGCCACGTTTCCCCAGGCGCTGGACAAGGAAGTCGTGGCGTTGATTCAGGCCCGGAACTCGGTGGTG
>JANWKE010000004.1 GCA_025451535.1 Verrucomicrobiia bacterium | reverse complement strand
CGGCTTATCGATCGCTGCGGAAAAGCGCTTTTCAACCGCCAGCAAAGGGTAAACTGGGCAGAAGCGGCCTGGCCGATTATCTCAAACTCGGTTATATCCCGGATGGTTCGGCCAGATACGCCGTTTCCGCAAGTCTGGACTATGCCTACGATGACTGGTGCGTGGCGCAGATCGCCAACGAGCAGAACCAGCTTGAGGATTACAAAATTCTCATGTCGCGCGCACAAAATTATCGCCATCTCTGGGATTCAAGTGTCGGCTTTATGCGGCCCAAAGATGCTGATGGTAACTGGATTGAACCATTTGACCAGTTTGCTTGGGGGGGACCTTATGTGGAGGGAGGGCCTTGGCAATGTAGTTGGTTTGCTCCTCATGATACAGCCGGCCTCGCAGGCTTAGTAGGCGGGCGGGAAAAGCTCGCGGAAAAATTAGATCAAATGTTGGGCCTGCCCGCCGTTTTTCATGTTGGCGGTTATGGCCAGGTAATTCACGAAATGACGGAGATGGCCAATGCCAAATTTGGTCAATATGATCAAGGTAACCAACCTGTATTTGACGTTCTTTATCTTTACACCGCCATCGGCCAGCCTTGGAAAACGGAGTATTGGACTCGGCGCGTTTGCGCAGAACTTTTCAATTCAAGCGAAGAGGGGTTTCCGGGTGATGAGGATACCGGTTCCATGGCCAGTTGGTATTTATTGAGTTCCATCGGCCTTTATCCACTCTGTCCGGGCACAACCTCCTACATTTTTACCAGCCCACTGTTTCCCAAAATCACCATGCATCTGCCGCAAGATAAGGCGTTTGTCATCAATGCTTCATTCAATGATAAAAAAAATGTCTTTGTTCAAAAGCGGCAACTAAATGGTGCCGATGATAATCGGACTTGGATCCCATACAATGAAATCATGCAAGGAGGGGAAATGAAGTTAATCATGGGGCAAGATGCGAACATGCACCCCATCCAGGATGAAGATTTGCCCTATTCCACCTCAACCGGAGAGAAGTAAGACATGAGTAATTTGTATCCACCTCGATAATCAAGTGGGCGAAGGGGCGGTATTGACCGAAAGCAAACATTCGCGGGCTTTCTCAACGGGGGACCCTTGTAGCCTTGAGAGAGGGCATTTTTGCACGAAAGGGTATGTATTTTACACGTGAAAGCATATAGTTTGGCGATACTTCGTCCGGATTCCGTCTCGGCTCATCGTGCCATAACACAGCAAAAAGAAGGATTGTCAAAACTGTAAATGTCGTCGTTACGGGATTCCCCAACGGCCTGGTTTTCCGGCTGCAAGCTCAGTGACACCCTCCCATTTGCGATCCTTCACAAAATCAAAACTTGCCGGGGCGGGTGGAGCCGGGAAGGTCATTGGTTTTGTCGGCGCCGTCGGGAAAGATCAGGCTCGGATATTTGTCCCGCAATGCCCGTGTGGCCAAGGCGAGGTCAGCCATACTGCCGTTGTCATCAACCCCGTTTGACGTCCAAGCCATCACACCCTGCCAGCCATTGTTGCAGGCTCCTGCGTAATCCTCGGCCACCGTATGTCCAGCCGTGCCCAGGGCTGGACATTCGCCGATGATTATGGGTTTATTCGTCTCAAGACCAAAAGCCGCCGGCGTCTGATAGAAAGGATTGCCCCGCATGACCCGTTCCCAATCGTAATAATGTGGCGAATAATAATCGAGCCGCGCGCCTTCATTGCCGTGGTCCCGCTGATGCAAGATCGCGTCACTGACGACATTCCTTCCCGGCGGGCGTGCTGTGTATTTCGGCCCCATGCAGACGTCCACCGTGACCAGGATGGAGCTGTTGGCGTGAATCGCCGCCGCCGCCCGCGCGACGTAGGTTTGGACCCAATCCCACGAAATCCGGCCGCACTTGGCGGTTTCGGGGATCCAATCCGGTTCATTGCACAGGTCGATGCTCCACAACCAGGGGTTGTCGCGATAACGAACCGCGAACTGAACCACATAATTCGTCACCAGAGAATCAATGTTAGCGCTGTTAGTGAGCATGCGCCGCCAGTCCATATAATGCGCATGGCCATCAGCAAAGTGGTCGAACGAGAGCAGAGTGGCCTTGATATACACCTGCCTTTGCTGGGCGATTCGGAACAGGTTGTCGAGATTCGCCCAAAAGGCCGGCGTGCAGCCTGAGACCCGACCGGCGGAATTGATGTTGATCCCTGATTCGCCGTTGCAGGAAATCCACACCCTTGTGGCGTTGACGCCGCTTTCATGCAGTTGACGCAGGTGGTTGTCCCACCAGCCGGAATCGAACTGCCCGCCGAATTCATTCCACACATGCCAGGGTGTGTTGGCCCCGTTGATCCAAATCCGATTGTCACCCACCCTGAATTCCGTTCCCGAGATGACGATACGGTCGCCGAACGCAGCAGAGGCTCCCTCCAACCCGGCGCTCACCGACAGCAGCAGGCAAATCGCTGAGATCAGGACATTGTGACTAACCAGTTTCACCCGACGATCAAACGGCATCCGCAGAGTCGGTCTTTTGTCCGCACCCGGAAGATTTTCTGCTTTTTGTTGATTGGACACAGCTGTAAGGGAATAATCCAATTGATTCAGCGCCGTCCCGGAGCGCCCTTGAGTTGCGCGTCAAGCCAATCGAGCGTCTTTTGCCACATCTGAGGTGTGTAGAGATGTCCCTGTCCGGTGTACACGACGCTTTCAAAATTTTTCTCCCGGCCGTAAAGCCCATAGACCGGGCGCACGGAGGCTTCGATGGCGTGAATGCCGTCCACCGGAGACGTCTTGTCGCTGTCGCCGTCGAGAAACAGCACGGGGCGCGGCGCAATCAGCGCCACGATGGCTTCTGTGTCGAAATGATTCAGCATGCCGGGCACGAAATAATAGAAACTGTGCGCGCTCAGAAAACCGCGCTCAATCAGGTTTTGATACCGCGTCAGGCAGCAGATGGGCACGCCCGTTTTGAGGCGGTCATCCAGCGCCATCAACCACCATGCCCGCGTCGCTCCCATGCTCATACCCATCACGCCGATGCGTTCCGCGTCCACTTCCGGCCGCGACGCCAGATAATCCAGCGCCATCAGGTCGTCACGAATGATCATCCCCCAAAGCGTGCGGCCCTTCCACAGATTGAATTTGCACGCCGAGGCCTCGCCGTCCGCCCCTTTTTCCGAAGGCCCGTCCGGCCCGCAGCCGTTTCGTTCGCCGAAGCAATAGGCGTCGATGGCCAGAACGACATAGCCGCGCCGGGCCAGGGCCGGGCCGGGCGGCTCGGGCATGTGCCGCGCTTGGAAGATCTCCTTGCCGATTTCGTATTCGCCGCCGTGCCAGTGGCAGAAAAGGATGGTCGGCGCCCGGCCGGAAATACCTTTCGGCAACAGCAGATATCCGGGCACGGTTGCCCCGGCCCCGTTGTCGAACTGGAATTTCTCGACCGTGTAATCGCCGCGGTCTTCGCGGGAAAGGACCTGAACCCGCGGCGCCTTGGGTCGCGGCGGCAGTTTGCCCAGCAATTGCCACAATTGTGCGCGGATTTGCGGGCGTTCGAGTTCCCAGGCCGCCTTGGATGCCGGCGCGACAAATGCCGGAGTCAGGTCGGCTCCGGCCAGCCAGCGTTGAGCCTCAGATGGATTGGTTTGAGCCACGAGTGCGCCGGGGACCAGACAGAGCAGCGACGACAGGCAGAACGCGTTGAATTGATGCATGACGGCACGGTGGATTCTGTCGCCAAAAGCTTCTCACCGGTGTCCGCCTCTGTCAATCTGGCGTTTTCATGGAACTGAAAACACCGCCGATGGCCATTTTGAGTTTATTTGCCAAATTCCGGACATGGGGGCCAAGATGAGGTATGACTCAACAAGGCGCTACAGCCCCGGCAGGACTAGGCGCCGTTTCGCGACGCGTGGCGTTGAAATTGGCTGCTGTCGGAGCACTGGGCGCAGCCGTTGGAGTTGCGAGGTCTGCGGGGATATCGTATTGGGCACGAACCTCCGTTGGCTGAGGCAATTCCTCCTGCCACCAGTGCGTCAACAATGGCCTGGGTGCAGTCGCGGGCAGTCTTGGTTTCGGGGAATTTGTTTTGCAGATAGTTAATGATCCGTTCACGTCGTACACCCGGTTTACATTCGCCGGGTTCCAGATTGAGTTCGACCATATCACCGCAACCGAAAATTTTGCGCAAATCATAGCATTATCCATTGCCGCGTGAAATGACGGCTGAAATACTGTTGAACACATTTGACCTCCACCGATACCATTTTCCGGCTTTCGTAAGGCCGTAACATGAACAAACCATCCGCCGCCAGTCCGCCAATTTATAAAAACCGCGCCCTGCCCCCTGCCAAACGGGTCAAAGACCTGTTATCGCGCATGACCCTCGAGGAAAAGGCCGCGCAAATGATGTGCGTCTGGCAGAAAAAATCCGAGACGCTGGTGGATGCCGAGGGGAATTTCAATCTCCGGAAAGCCAGGGCGGCGTTTAAACACGGCCACGGCCTCGGCCAGGTGGGCCGCCCCAGTGACGCCGGCAAGGGCAAAAACGCGCGCGAAATGGCGGAGTTGACCAACGCCATCCAGAAATTCTTCATCGAAAACAGCCGGCTGGGCATCCCGGTGATATTTCACGAGGAATGCCTTCACGGCCACGCCGGGGTCGGTTCCACCAGCTTTTCCCAGCCGATTGGCCTGGGTGCCACGTTTAATCCTGAACTGGTTGAATCGCTTTATACCATGACCGCCGAGGAAACGCGCGCGCGCGGCGCTCACCAGGCGCTCACGCCGGTGGTGGATGTGGCACGGGACCCGCGCTGGGGCCGGGTCGAGGAAACCTTCGGCGAGGACCCCTACCTGGTGACGCAACTGGGCATCGCCGCCGTGCGGGGATTTCAGGGTGATGCATCGTTCCGCGACAAAAAACGCGTCATCGCCACGCTCAAACATTTCGCCGCGCATGGCCAGCCGGAATCCGGCATCAACTGCGCGCCGGTAAACGTCTCCGCGCGCCTGTTGCGCGAAACATTTTTGTATCCGTTCAAAGAAGCCATCCAGAAGGCGGGCGCCATCAGTGTGATGGCCTCGTACAATGAAATTGACGGCGTGCCGTCGCACGCCAGCGAATGGCTGTTGCGCGACGTGCTCCGCCGGGAATGGGGTTTCAAAGGCTTCGTCGTCTCTGATTACTACGCGATCTGGGAATTGGGTTATCGTCCGGACACGCACGGTCATTTTGTCGCCAGGGACAAAAAAGAGTCGTGTGTCCTGGCGGTGCGCGCGGGTGTCAACATCGATTTTCCGGAACCGGATTGCTACCTGCACCTGACGGAACTGGTCCGCAAAGGAACGCTCAAGGAATCGGACCTGGACAATCTGGTCGCGCCGATGTTGTTCTGGAAATTCAAGATGGGCTTGTTCGACGATCCTTACGTGGATCCCGAGGAAGCCGACCGGATTGTGGGCTGCGAGGAAAACCGCCGGCTGGCGCTGCAGGCCGCGCGCGAAACCATCACGTTGCTCAAAAACTCGGATAACCTGGTGCCGCTAAATCCCAGTAAAATCAAAACGCTTGCGGTCATCGGACCCAATGCCGACCGCGAATTGCTCGGCGGTTACAGTGGCAAGCCCAAATTTTACACCTCGCTGCTGGAGGGCATCCGCGCCAAGGTGGGCGACCGGGTGCAGGTGCCTTACTCGGAAGGTTGCAAAATCACCGTGGGCGGTTCCTGGAACCAGGATTTGGTGACGGCCAGCCATCCGGAGGATGACCGCCGGCAAATTCATGAAGCCGTCAAAGTCGCCCAGAACGCAGATGTCATCCTGCTGGCCATCGGCGGCAACGAGCAGACTTCGCGCGAAGCGTGGTCGCTGAAACACATGGGTGACCGCACCCGGCTCCGATTGGTCGGCCAGCAACAGGAGCTGGTCACGGCCATGCTCTCGACCGGCAAACCCGTTATTGTGTTTCTGCTCAACGGCAGCCCGCTGTCCATCCATTACCTCCAGGAAAACGTGCAGGCGATTTTTGAATGCTGGTATCTGGGCCAGGAAACCGGCCATGCGGTGGCGGATGTTTTGTTCGGCGATTTTAACCCCGGCGGCAAACTGCCCATCACGATTCCCCGTTCGGCGGGCCATCTTCCCGCCTTTTACAATTATAAGCCGTCCGCGCGGCGCGGTTACCTTTTCGACAGCGTGGCACCGCTTTACCCTTTTGGCTTTGGCCTGAGCTACACGACGTTCGCCTTCAAGCATGTCCGTCTGGCCAGAAAAAACATCCGCGTCGGCCAATCCACCCGCGTCCTGGTGGACGTAAAAAATACCGGCAAACGCGCCGGCACCGAAGTCGTGCAAATGTATATTCGCGACTGCGTCAGCTCCGTCACGCGGCCGGTCAGGGAATTAAAAGGGTTCCAAAAAATTTCCCTGCGCCCCAACGAAAGCCAGACGGTCGCGCTCGAGATTACGCCCGAATCGCTCGCGTTCTACGACATCCGCATGAAATTCGTCGTCGAACCCGGCGATTTCGAAATCATGGTTGGCAACTCCTCCAGCGAGGCCGATCTGCAGAAGGTGATTCTGACGGTGACGAAATAAATCATCCAACCCCGATTCGCTATGGCCGAACCACAACACTTCCACCAAAAACTGTCGGTCTTTGAAAAAGCCGGTTACAGCGCCGCCGATTCCGCCGCGAACTTCGTCTTCATGACGATGGTGCTCTTCCAGTTGAACTTTTACACGGACGTGTTTGGCCTCACCGCCACCGCCGCCGCCGCGATTCTGCTCTGGCCACGACTCTGGGATGCGGTGGCCGATCCGATTGTGGGCATTCTCGCCGACCGCACCAACACGCGCTGGGGCAAATTTCGTCCGTGGATTCTGTTCACCGCCGTGCCCTGGTGCGTCGTCATGGTCCTCGCTTATACGACGCCCCGGGGCTGGAACATGGCCGCGATGGTGGCCTACGCCGCCATCACCAACACCCTGCTGATGTCCATTTATTCCATGAACAACATGCCGTACGCGGCGCTGGGCGGGGTGATGACCGGCGACGTGCAGGAGCGCGCGATCCTCAGCTCGTATCGATTCGTCGCCGTGAACGCGGCGCAATTCATTGTCGGCGGGTTCACGCTGCCGCTGGTTGCGAAATTCGCGGCGAAACACGCGGCGGGCGGAACGACGGGGCTCGCGGATAAACAATACGGCTGGCAGATGACGATGACCCTTTGGGCGGTTCTCTGCCTGGCGCTGTTCTTGATTACGTTCCTCACCACCAAAGAACGGATCAAACCTCCGCCGCAGCAAAAATCATCGCCCAAGGAGGATTTTCTCAACCTCATCAAAAACAACCCGTGGAAAATCATGTGGTGCTGGACGCTGGTTCACTTTGCCATCCTGACGTTCCGCGGCGGCGCGCTTTACAATTATTACTTCCATTATGCCGACAAGGGGGCCATGTTTGACTGGCTCAACCATTTGGGACTCGTCGCAGCCGCCGGCGCGCCGGCCGCCGGCGGTATTCTGGAATTCCTCGGCTGCATCGTCCATGTGAACGGCAGCGACCTGGCCGGCTCCAACGTCGCCAGTGTCTTCTACAGCATCCTGAACATGCTCAACACAGCCACCATCATCCTCGTGATTCTCATTTCGCCGCCGCTGGCGAAACGATTTGGCAAGAAATCCGTATGCGCGGTGGGATTCGCCCTGGCGAGCATCGGCTGGCTGGGATTTTATTTTCTCTCGCCGACGAACGTGGGGGGCATGATCGGGCTGACGGAGTTCACGGCCGTTGTTTATGCGCCTTCGATTCCGCTGACGTGGGTCATCTTCGCGGACACGGCGGATTATTCCGAATGGAAAACGGGCCGCCGTTTCACCGGCATGGTGTTCGCCACCATTATGTTTGCGCTGAAGTCGGGCCTGGCGATCGGCTCCGCCGCATTCCTGATGATCATGAAATGGTTTTTCCAATACGACACCAAAATGCCCGACTTGCCGGAGACAGTACATGGCTTCCGGGTTTGCGTCGGCGTCCTGACCGGCCTGCTGTTTGCCATCTGCACGGTGTTGCTCTTCAGCCTGCCGCTGAACAAACGCACGACCATCCAGATGGCCGATGAACTGGCCGAGCGCCGCAAACAATTTGCCGCCCAAACCGCCTGACCAGAAACCGACATGAAACAAAACCTCATCGCGATATCCTTGGTTGCGCTCGGCAGTCTTATGGCGACCACCAACGTTCAAGCCCAAACCACGCTGAAGGACGCCTTCAAGAACGACTTCCTCATCGGCGTCGCCATCAATCAAAAACAGTTTGATAACGAAGACCAGCGCGGGGACCCCATCATCAAGTCCCAGTTCAATGCCATTAGCCCGGAAAACATCTTGAAATGGGAATCGGTCCATCCCGAACCCGGCAAGTATGATTTCTCCGAGG
>JANWKE010000003.1 GCA_025451535.1 Verrucomicrobiia bacterium | reverse complement strand
GTCTGGCGTGGAATACCAATAATCTGACGGTCAACGGAAGCATCAGCGTAGTATCAGCGGCAGCGCCGGCGCCGCACTTTACGAAGATCGGTATAACCGGAACGACGCTGACCATTCAAGGCACGAATGGAACATCCAACGGCCAATATGTGTTGTTGCAAAGTACGAACCTGGCTTTGCCCTTGAACCAATGGTCGCCGGCACTGACCAACTCGTTTGACTCGAACGGCAATTTCAATCTGTCCACGAACATCGTTAGTCCTAACAACCCACGGGAGTTTTACCGGTTGAAGACGCAATAAAAAAAGAAACAGACAGTCTGTTCGGGCTGCGCCGGAGGAAAAACCGCGGAATCCCGAAGGCGGTCCGGAGAGGTAAGTAGCGAACGGGATAACACTCATAGTTAGACTAAGTGAAAAGCAAACTTGCGATAAGCAGATCAGCCGAAATTCGGCAAGGCGGCCGTTCACCGAGATTGCATGCCTTTACGCTCATCGAATTGCTGGTGGTCATCGCGATCATCGCCATTTTGGCGGCGATGTTGCTGCCAGCGTTGTCGAGTGCAAAGTTACGGGCGCAGCAGATTGACTGCGTCAGCAACATCAAGCAATTGACCGTTGCCGGCATGATGTACACTGACGACAACCGGAAATGGATGGGCCCGCCCCCGAACTGGAACCTCCCGCCCTGGAATGGCAATGACCCGGACTGGATGGGTACCATGCTGACTTACTATGCGAAAGCGACAAATGTGTTGATTTGCCCCCAAGCACCCGACCGGGGTGATCCAGGCAAAATTAATTTAGCGGGCAAGGCCGATGCGGCTTGGCATTGGGTTTTGATCACTCCAGGGTACGCTTCCAGCTATGGCATGAACAAATGGTTGGACTCAGATGCAGATCCAAATAATTATATTGATAACAACCAGAAGAATCACTTGGATTGGAATTACGTCAAACCGGCATCCGTGATGAGGCCAAGTATGGTGCCGATATTCATGGACGCCGCATTTCTCAATTTTGACCCGGTGGAGACTGATCCGCCGGCGCGCAATTTATATGACCCCTTGGGCGGGACCCCCCCATCCTCAGGCATGATGGCCCGGGTCTGCATTGACCGGCATGGCGGCATGCCGGCCAGTTCCGCGCCCAAGAGCCGTCTTCCGGGGAGCCCAGTGCCTGGTGCCATTGACATGGGATTTGTTGACGGGCATATCGAGCCGGTGAAACTACAGAACCTGTGGAATTATCCTTGGCACTCGGGTTGGAAAATTCCCAATCCGTCGCCTCCGCCGTGATGCGGTTTTTTTGAAGCGCTTCATTCAAATCTGGATTCTTTCGGTTTTTGTTTCGCTGGTTGCGTTAACCTCGGCCAAGGCATCGCCCTCCTTTCAGCAGGTTGGAAACTCTCTGGTTATGTCTAACGGCAATGTCACGTTGAATTACAACCTGACCGCCGGCACGACGGCGTTTCTGTGGCAAAATTCGCAAAAGATTTCGGCGTTTTACGCGGGCGTGGGATTGAGCAGCGGCTATGTGACGGGCAACAACTTCAGCAATCGCACCTGGTCGGTCGTCAGCAGCAACGAAGTCGCCGTCCTGTCCCACGCCGCCGGGCTGCCGGATATGACGCAGTATTTCACGCTCGACCAGAATGACAGCTTTCTGACGAGCGTGACCATGAGCGGCGCCAACGCGAGCGCCAACTGGATGGGACCGGTGGTTGTGAGCACAACCGGCGGCGTGGACATCGGCTCCTACAACGATGACCGCGTCCTATACGTGCCATTTGATAACGACGATTTTTATAGATACAACGCCATGCCGATTACCAATGCCTGCCTGAGCTACGAAGTGGGTGCGTTCTATGACAATACCACGCGCAACGGCATGGTGGTGGGCTCGGTGACCCATGACACATGGAAGAGCAGCGTTTGGTCTGAAGGCTCCAACAACAAGCTCGATCAAATGCACATTAATGGCGGTGCCACTTCGCCCTGGGACGTCCAGCCGCACGGATTCGTTACTGGAAACGTCATTTCGTCACCGACCGTGTTTGTGGGTTTTGGCGACGACTGGCGAACGGTGATGGAAAATTACGCTGCGGAAAACACCGAGTTCGCCCCGCCGCTTGTCTGGACCAACGGCGTACCGTTCGGTTGGAACAGTTGGGGCGTCACCAACTACCAGAGCCATATCACTTATGCTGCCGCCATCGCTGTATCTGATTCCATCCACACCAACTTGCAGCCTTACGGTTTCACCAACGAAGGCACGGTTTATGTGAATCTGGATTCCTACGGAACCTACAACCTGACCACTTCGCAATTGCAAAATTTTGTCAGCCATTGCCACGCCAATGGCCAGAAGGCGGGCATTTATTTCACGCCATTCACCTACTGGGGCACTCTCGCCCAGTCCAGCAACCAGGTGGCGCCCGGCTCCGGTTATCGCTACAGCGACATCCTGCTGCGGACCGCCAACGGCAGCGCCATTTCCTACGACAGCGCGCTGGCTTTGGACCCGACTCATCCGGGAACAAAGGAACTGATTCTCAATCAAATTAGCGGACTGGTCGCCGACGGGTTCGATTACATCAAGCTGGATTTCCTGTCGCACGGCGCGCTGGAAGGCGTCCACTACGACACCAACGTGACGACGGGCATCGAGGCATACAACCAAGGCATGCAATTCCTGCTCAATCAGGTGGCCGGCACGATGTTCATCAGCGAGTCCATCGCGCCGTTGTTTCCGTATCAATACGGCCACAGCCGGCGCATCGCCTGCGACGCCTACACGTCTTTCATTTCCAATACGGAATACACGATGAATTCCGTGACCTACGGTTGGTGGTTGGACAGATTATACCCGGTCAATGATCCGGACATGATGGTTTTTGACAACGGCCTCAACAGTAATGAAGACCAAAGCCGCCTTATCAACTGCGCGATTACGGGGGTTTTCCTGAATGGGAGCATCTTGACGAATTCTGCCAGTATTGCGTTGGCTCAGACTTATTTGACCAATGCAGCTATTGACGCTGTCGCGCGCGTCGGCCAAAGTTTCACACCCGTTGAAGGCAATACCGGCACCACCGCGGCGAATATTTTTGTGCGGCAGGATGGCATAACGTGGTGCATCGCTGTTTTCAACTACACGTCCAGCGCGACGAACGAGACCGTAAACTTGAGCCGGGCGGGCTTGCCGCCGGGGGATTTTACCGCCACCAATCTGTGGGACGGAACGGTCACTACGGTTTCCAATTCTTTCAACGTGAGCCTGAACGCCAGGCAGGCAAAATTGTTCCGTCTTGGCCTCGCAAGCGGTCTGCCGTCGCCGGAGTTTGCCGCAGTCACGCCGACAGGCTTAAACGGCCTTGTGTTTAACGGCAGCAATGGCGCTCCGGGCTGGACGTATCGCGTGCTGGTTTCGACCAATCTGGCGTTGCCCGCGTCGCAATGGCTTTCCATCGCTACGAACACATTTGATGAAAAGGGCAATTTCGATTTTACTGACAGCGTTGCTCCCAACACGCCACAGCAGTTTTATTTGTTGGAAACACCATGGCAATGAAGCCTGCGGTGGGTCGCTTGAGTACAATGAATAAGCTCCTGTGCCGCCGATTCAGATTCAACCAGGAATAAATGACCGTTTTGCCGGAAAAAATATTGTGTCGGTTGGGTCAGTGGGCCGGATTCGTTTTGCTTTTCTCTCTTGCTCCAAACGCCGGCCGCGCGATTTACGAATTTTGCCCGAACCGGAACTCAAATGATTAACGCCGCCTCAGCTGGCGCAAATGATTGCGGTACGGTTGGCATTCGGCTAGTTGTTTCTGGTTTCGCATAGACAGTTTTCCGGATCATCATCTTGTTTGTGAAGTGGCGAGAAAAACATGAGGGGTTCGCGGGACAGCGTCTCGTGGTTTTGCCACGGCCCATTATGGCCTCGGCTTTGCACTATCCACTGCTCAAGCAGCTGCTGCCAACGGACGCAGGATATTATCCCAAGGCCAAGGGGCACGTCTGCGTGCGCGAGCGGGGGTGCCCGGAAGCGATTTTCATCTACTGTGCTGAAGGCAATGGCTGGTGCGAAATCGCCGGACGAAAGCACGAAGTGACCCGAAACCAGTTGCTGGTGGTGCCGGCTTCCACACCTCATGTTTATGGAGCCAAAAAAAAGACGCCCTGGACGATTCATTGGTTTCACGCGGTGGGGTCAAATGTGCCGATTTATCTGGAAAGGCTCGGTGTCACGGCGGAAAAGCCGGTGGTGCCGCTGGGCGGTGATGTGCAGTTGTTCTCGCTTTTTGAAGATGTATTGGAGGGTCTCGAACACGGCTTTACGATAACACACCTGATTTACGCCGCGCACTCGCTGACGCACCTGATGGGACTGATTCTGCGCTACAAGGACGAGTTCGGCTACGGTGAAACGTCGGTCCGCGAGCGGGTGGGTGAAAGTATCGAATTTATGAAAGGTCACCTGCGCGAGCCTTTGAAAATTGCGACCCTCGCGGCACTCGTGAATCTATCCCGGTCGCATTATACGAATCTTTTCAAGCGGGTCAGCGGTTATGCGCCGCTAAGTTATTTGAATCATTTGCGCATGCAGCGCGCAGTACAATTGCTTAATACTACCGATTTATCCATTAAACGAATCAGCGATCAACTCGGTTTTTCTGACCAATTCTACTTTTCCCGCGCGTTCCGAAAAATGCACAATCATTCGCCTTCAGAGCACAGGCGCCGCTATGGGGTCTAGTCCACCTGATTTGAAAAGGATCAAAGGCTGAACGGAAACGGAAGGTCTTGCCGCGGGTACCGGAAGGTCTTGCCGCGGGTACCGGTCAATTATCCATGCGCTTTGTTGGAATGTCCATTCCATTCCCGGACGATATCTGGGAAATTAGTGAAAGTGTTCAAATAATGAAAATTCGCGACGCGTCGTGATATCGGGAATACAAGCAGAGCATGGCTGAAACTGAGCAACTTAGTCTGTCGGAAAAGGTCATAGGGAATTACCTTTCAAGTTATGAATCTTACGTAAATAATGTGACCCGCTCATCGCGAGCCAGTCTTCGGTGATTCCAAGCAGCGGCCTAAAGGTTTGTTTTTTCACCTGGATTGGCCCTGCGCAACTTTTTTAACAACGTGATCACGGTAGCACAAAGTGAAACCTTGAGACTTAAAGATGACTCTGGTTTTGGTTACGTCTGGCTGATCGCGGTGGTTGCCGCGATGGGCGGTCTGCTTTTTGGCTGGGACTGGGTGGTCATCGGTGGCGCCAAGCCGTTCTTCCAACGGTATTTTCAATTGACCAGCGAGGCGCAAATCGGCTGGGCCAACAGTTGCGCGCTCATTGGCTGTTTTTTTGGGGCAATATTTGCCGGCGCCTTGAGCGACAAGCTTGGCCGCAAACGATTGCTGATTGTCGCCGCGTTGCTTTTTGCCGTCACTTCGCTTGGCAATGCGTTGGCAACCAGTTTCACGATTTTTATCACCTGGCGCATTTTCGGTGGCGTCGCCATTGGCCTGGCGTCCAATCTTTCGCCGATGTATATCGCTGAAGTTGCGCCTGCGCAGATGCGCGGCAAACTGGTCGCGATCAATCAACTGACGGTCGTCATTGGCATCCTGCTCGCGCAATATCTCAATTGGTTTCTGGTGCGCAACCTGCCGTCGGGCGCAACCGACGACTTCATCCGCAATTCCTGGTTTGGCCAGCAGGGATGGCGCTGGATGTTTGGCCTGACGGCTGTACCGTCATCGTTGTTTTTCGTCGGAATGCTGTTCGTTCCCGAGAGTCCGCGTTGGCTGGCGAAAAACGGGAAGACGAATTCAGCCCGCGCCGTTCTGGTGAAGATTGGTGGTGAGAATTATGCGAGTGCTGCCACGGCGGAAATCCAATCCACGCTGGCCGGCGAGGAAATTCAGCGTGTGCGATTTGCCGATCTGTTTGAACCCAAAATGCGCAAGGTGATTGTTCTCGGTGTTGTGCTTGCCGTGTTTCAACAATGGTGCGGCATCAACGTTATTTTCAATTACGCCGAGGAAATTTTCCGCGCCGCCGGTTATGACATCTCGACCGTGTTAAAAAACATCGCGTGGACCGGCTCGGTGAATCTTATTTTCACATTTGCCGCACTGGGAATTGTGGATCGCGGCGGCCGGCGCCCTTTGATGTTGTTCGGTTCCGCGGCGCTGGCGGTTATTTATCTTGCTTTGGGCTTCTGCTATTTCAGCGGCGTCAAAGGATTGCCCATGTTGCTGCTGGTGCTGGCGGCAATTGGCTCGTATGCGATGTCGCTCGCGCCGGTGGTTTGGGTGGTCATATCTGAAATTTTTCCGAATCGCATCCGGGGCGCGGCGATGGCCGTGGCGGTTTCATCGCTTTGGATCGCATGTTTCCTGCTGACCTTTTCCTTTCCGGTTTTGAACAAAATACTCGGTTCCGCGGGAATTTTCTGGCTTTACGCCGGAATTTGTGCGGCTGGATTTGTGTTTATCAAGTTCAAATTGCCGGAAACAAAAGGCAAGACGCTGGAACAAATTGAACGCGAACTGGTGGATTAAATTTTGAGCGATGAGCCGGCCGAAAATCTTTGAATTGAACGAGGGCGCAAGCGCTGTCGAGGATTCTTCACGCTTGCGTAACGGGGACTTGCAGGTTGCCGATGCGGTGCAAGTACGCGTGGAAGATCTGGTAATTCCTGCTTATTTGCCCGCGCCGCCGGATAAAAACCCTATGTTCCTGGAAAAACGCGTGTATCAGGGCAGCAGCGGCAAGGTCTACCCGCTGCCGTTCACGGATCGCATTGCGGAAAAGCCGACGGACCGGAAATGGAAGGCCGTCTGGATCGAAAATGAATTTATCCGGGTGATGGTGTTGCCTGAAATAGGCGGGCGCATTCACCGATTTCAGGACAAGACCAACGGCTACGATCTGATTTACCACCAGCCGGTCATCAAGCCCGCACTGGTCGGTTTGGCCGGCCCGTGGATTTCCGGCGGTATCGAATTCAACTGGCCGCAACACCACCGGCCCGCGACGTTTTTGCCCGTGGATTTTGAAATCGAGCAGCACGCCGACGGCTCAAAAACAGTCTGGTGCAGCGACCACGATCCGATGTGCCGCATGAAGGGCATGCATGGCATCTGCCTGCGCCCCGGCCAGGCTTATCTTGAACTAAAGGTTCGCGCTTACAACCGCACGCCGTTCGTACAAACATTTCTTTGGTGGGCAAACGTCGCTACCCGCGTGCATGAGGCCTATCAAAGCTTTTTCCCGCCGGACGTTTATTATGTGGCTGACCATGCGCGGCGCTCGATGAGCGAGTACCCGCTGGCAAAAGGATTTTATTACGGCGTCAATTACGGCGAACGCGGGCGCAAAGACGTTCCGGAAGCCGAAATGCCTTCGCAATTCATTCCGCCGCATTGCGTGGTTAAATCCAAAATCCGAAATCAAGGCCCGGAAGTTCCGAATTACCCGCCGAACGATTTGTCGTTCTATGCCAACATCCCCGTTCCCACGTCCTACATGTGCATGGGCAGCGAGGAGGATTTCTTTGGCGGTTACGATTACGCGGCGCAGGCGGGCATCGTTCACATCGCCAATCATCACATCGCGCCCGGCAAGAAGCAATGGACGTGGGGCAACCATGAGTTTGGCTATGCCTGGGATCGCAACCTGACCGACGCCGACGCGCACGGCGAGTTTGGGCCGTACATTGAAATCATGGCCGGCGTCTATACCGACAACCAGCCCGACTTCAGTTTTCTCCAGCCCGGCGAAACCAAATCGTGGAGCCAGTATTGGTATCCGATTCAAAAAATCGGCCCGGCGCGACACGCGAATCTTGACGCCGCCATCAGCTTGAGGGTTGTAAAAAAGGAACTGCGACTTGGCATTGCCGTCACGGGCCACCAGCCGCAAACGACCGTGACGATTTTCGTGAAGGGAAAGGAGCTGGCGCGTCTTGATTGTGATCTTTCGCCTGCGTTGGCGTTGGTTGAGAAAATCAAACTGCCGGGGAACATTGGCGAGACCGATGTGCTCATTCGGGTCAAGAACAAGGCCGGACAGGAGTTGATTTCCTATCAACCCAAGCCGCACGTGAAGGGCAAGGCTCCACCAGCCGCAACCGAACCGCCCGCACCCGGAGAAATCGCCAGCAACGATGAGCTTTTTATTACTGGCTTGCACCTGGAGCAATATCGTCATGCCACACGTTCACCGGCGCCTTACTGGCGCGAGGCGTTGCGCCGCGATCCGCTGGATTCGCGCTGTAACAATGCCATGGGGCTCTGGCATCTGCGCCGCGGCGAATTCGCCAATGCAGAAGTACATTTCCGCAAAGCCATAGAGCGGCTCACGCGCCGGAATTCAAATCCCTATGACGGTGAAGCGTATTACAACCTCGGCCTGTGTTTGCGGTTTCTTGACCGCGACAAGGAAGCGTACGCCTCCTTTTACAAGGCGACGTGGAATCAGACGTGGGTGGCGGCGGGTTGCCATGCGCTGGCAGAGATTGATTGCGCGCGAAAAAATTGGGCCGTTGCCCTGGAGCATCTCACTCGCTCGTTGCGTTTTGACACCGACAATCTCCGCGCGCGAAATTTGAAAGTACTCGTTTTGCGCGAACTGGACGAGGCCCGCCTGGCAGATTCACTGCTTCAATCCACCCTGCAACTTGACCCGCTCGACCCGTGGGCGCGGCATCTTAATGGTGAAAAGCCAGCCTGCGATCTGCAGACCCGACTGGACCTTGCCCACGATTTTGCGCGCGCCGGATTCTTCGACCGAGCCATAGGTGTTCTGGAAAACACGGCGTTGCCGCCCGGTGATCTGCCCAATCAAAGTTGGGGCGCGTTGCCGATGATTTTTTATACGCTCGGCTGGCTGCATGAAAAAAATGGCGATGGCGAGGCCGCGGTGAAGTGTTTCAAACGCGCTGCCACCGAATCGACCGACTATTGTTTTCCGGCGCGGCTTGAAGAAATTGCCGTTTTTAAAGCCGCCATGCGCGCCAATCCCGGCGATGCCCGCGCGCCGTATTACCTCGGCAATTTGCTCTACGACCGCCGCCGCCACGCGGAAGCAATTCAACTTTGGGAAAGATCAGCGAAGCTCGATCCTGATTTCTCGATTGTGTGGCGCAATCTCGGCATCGGCTATTTCAATGTCCGCCGGCAACCGGCAAAAGCCCGCGCTGCTTACGATAAGGCGTTCCGGGCCAATCCATCCGACGCGCGATTGCTTTACGAACGCGACCAGCTTTGGAAAAGGCTCGGCGAAATGCCGGAGAAACGATTGCGTGAGCTGGATAAACATTCCGACCTCGTCCGGCAACGCGACGATTTGAGCCTCGAACTTTGCGCCCTTAACAATCAGACCGGTCAGCCCGCCAGGGCGCTGCAAATCGTTGTGAACCGCAAGTTCCAGCCGTGGGAAGGCGGTGAGGGCGGGCCGCTCGGCCAGCATGTTCGCGCCCAACTGGCGCTGGGCCGCGCTGCCCTGGCGCAACGCGAATTTGCCGTTGCCTGTGGCTGTTTTGAACGCGCGCTCGCTTCGCCTCGCAATTTGAGCGAAGTCAAACACCTGTTGGCCAATCAGAGTGACATTCATTACTGGCTGGGTTGTGCCCGGTCCGGACTTGGTGACCGAATATCGGCGCGCAGCCATTGGCACCTGGCAGCAACTTTCAAGGGCGACTTTCAGGAAATGAGCGTCCGCGCCTTCAGTGAAATGACTTACTACTCCGCGTTGTCGTGGGAAAAGCTCGGCCAGCCAGCCAGGGCCAAAAGGCTTTTCCGCGATTTGCTGGTTTACGCGCGGAAATTGCACAAGACGACTGCGACGATTGATTACTTCGCGACTTCGTTGCCGACGATGCTGTTGTTCGACGACGACTTGCAATTTCGGCAGGGAACAACGGCAGTGTTTCTGCAAGCGCAGGCGCAACTCGGTCTGGGTAAAAATGCCAGGGCAAAATCGCTGTTGCAAACCGTGCTTCGGCGCGATCCGAATCACGCCTTGGCCGCCGATTTTTTGAACGGTATGAAACGATGACGCGGTTGTCGCCGGCATCCGCGATTCAGCCAAAACGGCATGGCGAGGTTTAATATTCTTCGCCGAATAGTTTTAAACGACGGCCGGTCAATTACTGGAGAGGCTTATGAATTTGAAATTGCCAATGAATCATTTCGCCATACGGCGTGAACAAGGCTTTGAAATATATGTGCTCCGCAATAAGCATACGGAACTCGCGGTGGTGCCGGAGCTGGGGGCAAGAATCATTTCCTTGAAAGATCTTCGAACGGGCCGCGAATGGTTGTGGCACCCGCGTGGCACCTTGAAACTTTTTCGGAACCGGGTTGGCGAGGATTTTTCCCAAAGCCCGCTCGCCGGCATGGATGAATGTTTTCCGACCATCGCGCCGTGCCGGTGGCGGGGACGCACGCTGCCGGATCATGGCGAGGTCTGGAGTGCGCCGTGGACGGTTGACATCCCGGCTTTCGAAAGGGGAATTTTGCAGACGGGCGTTAAATTGCGGGTTTCGCCCTTTGAACTCGCGCGAAAAATTGAATTGCAGGAAAACGAAATTCAAATCAGTTACCAATTAAGCAATGGCGGCACAACGGATGAACATTTTTTATGGACACTGCATCCGTTGCTGCGGTTGCAAACCGGCGATCAGCTTGAGTTGCCGGCTTCCACGCGCGCGTTGCTGAACGGCGAAACCTGGGTGGACGCGATTGATTCAGCCATTCCCGGGAAAAACTGTGCGAAAGTTTTTGCCATGCCGGTGTGCGAGGGTTGGGCCGCCGTCCATAATCGGGAAACGGGTGACCGCCTGGAATTTGCCTGGAATCCTGCGGAGAATAATGCGCTTGGATTGTGGCTGACGCGCGGCGGCTGGCACGGGCACCATCATTTTGCCATCGAGCCGACCAATGGCGACGCGGACGCGCTGGCTTTTGCTGCGGAGCGAAAACGTTGCGGAATGGTTGCGGCCGCGGGGACGGTTCATTGGCAAATTTGCCTTCGCATTGGCTCGTGAACTCCCTCTGACTCAAATCATGGCTCATCCATCCCGCCGATCAAATTCACTGGGTATGCCGGTCCTCGAACTGGCAAGGTTGCCTCTATGAACTCCTTCCCGTTCAAGTTCCTGGCGCTGATCTTGTTGCTTGCAACCACCCCTTCACTGTTTGCGGAAAGCGTCAGGCTTTCATCGCTGAACCTGAAGGAGATGACGACCGGCTGGAGCGTGGCCAAGGCGGATCATGAAATTGCCGGCGGCCCCCTGACCATGCACGGCAAAAGATTTGCTCACGGCGTTGGGACGCACGCAACCAGTAAATTCCGGGTAGCGTTGGACGGAAACGCGAGGCGCTTTGCCGCCGAAGTGGGCGTGGACGACAGCGCGGGCAATCAAGGCAGTGTGGAATTCATTGTCAGCGGCGATG
>JANWKE010000002.1 GCA_025451535.1 Verrucomicrobiia bacterium | reverse complement strand
CCCCGGCCCGGTCCAGCGCCTTGTGGGTGGCGGCCCACATACGCACGTCCACCTGACTCGGCTGGGTGCCGCCCACACGCTCACCGGTGCCGGATTGCAGCACGCGCAGGATTTTCGTCTGCGTGGCCGGTGTCATGTCGCCGATTTCGTCGAGGAAAATGGTGCCCTTGTTGCATTGCTCGAATTTGCCGATGCGCTGCAGGGTCGCGCCGGTGAAGGCGCCGCGTTCGTGGCCGAAGAGCTCGCTTTCGAGCAATTGTTCAGGAATCGCGGCGCAGTTGACCGCGAGGAATGGCTGCTGGTTGCGGTTGCTGTGATGATAAATGGCGCGGGCAACGAGTTCCTTGCCCGTCCCGCTTTCGCCGGTGATAAGTGCGGTGGCGTTACTGACGGCGACCTGGCCGATAAGTTTGAACACCTGCTGCATGGACGCCGCGCCGCCGACAAATCCGAGTTCGTAGTCCTCAGACTCAAGCAGCGGCTGATAGGATACAACCTGCTTCATGTCGCGCGCGGCTTTGAGTGCGTTGGCGACGATCTCCTTGAGTTTCGGCACGTCGAACGGTTTGAGCAGATAATCGTAGGCGCCCAGTTTCATTGCCTCGATGGTTGTTTGGGTCGTGCCGTAACCGGTCATGAGAATCACCAGCTGCTTCGGGTCGTTTTGGCGGATGCGGCGAAGCGTTTCCAATCCGTTCATGCCGCCCATGCGCACGTCCATAAGCACGAGGTCGGGCTTGAATTTGGGAATGACCTTCAACCCCTCCTCGCCGCTGGACGCCGTGGCCAGCTCGACTTCCGGCGGACCAAAAATCCGCTGGAACGAATACCGCACGTCTTCTTCGTCATCAATCAGCAACAACTTGCTCATTTTTCCTGCGCAACATAGCCGATTTTCTTCCGACGAACAGTGATTTTTACCGGTGCCGGCAAAGTCAGGGATTAAGCACGGCGCGATAGAGCTGCTGGTTGACCGGCAAACCGTTCGTGTAAGTCCACCGGCTGGAAGTGAGGGTGTTGGTAATGATGGACTGCCAGTTGAGCAGATCGGATGAGGATTGCAGCACAAAGGTTTGACCGGAAACGCCGCTTACACCGATGCGAAATTGGGTGACGTTCAACTGTGCGATATCCAAGACCGGCGGTTGCCGGCTGGAAACGATTTCAACCAATTGCGGCGCATAAAGATAGCGGGTGTGCGGGCCGTCCGAAATTTTCCCGTAAATCGCATAAATGCCCGGCGACACATTGGTGGTGGTCAAACCAAAATTTGAATAATAATACACCGTACCTGCGCCTGTGCTGGCCACCGGTCCTTGGAAGACAAGTGTGCTGTTCGTGTTATATGGATTGAGATCCTGGTCGAAATAGATCGAGAGAGTCACATTGGAACTGCCGGCATATTGGTAATAGAAGGCGGTGTCGATCAAATCGCCGGCCATGACCACGTTGGTGCCTATGACGTCGAATTTGATGAGGTTCGGCCAGGTTCCATTGTTGGTGGGAAGCACGGTACGGTTCGCGTTTGTGCCGGCGCCCAGGTTCCACCTTTGATTGTAACCATCACGAATTTCCGGATCGCTGGGCAGACCCAGTGGATGGTCCATGCTGGTGCGGTCGCCTCCGCCAATCAGGCTATAATAAAATCCCGCGATGACGCCCTGGGATTCGTAGGGTGCATACCAGCTCGTTCGCTCGGAACCGGTAATAGACGCTTCCGTATCGCTGCACGGGGTATTGGTATTGATCGTGCCATGGTACCAAAGATGCACGTTGGAATGATATTCGTAGGGATCGGAAGAAAGAACGACAGGAGGGTAACCGCCGCTTAATTGCGTGAGTTGTCGTTGATAGGCGCCCGCCACCGGTTCGCCATTGGGATCGAGCTGAGCAGTAAGAAAGCCGGTGTTCCCCAAATCTTCCCAATAATCGTCGGCAAACAAAACATTGGCGTAGGTATTGCTGGCGGACGCATCCACCACACTGCCTGCAAGGCTGTCATTAAAACCATCGTTATTGAGCGGATGAGGATCCAGGGTGGTGAGGTGATCAACCCAGATGCCGTTGGTGCCGAGAATGTAACTGATCCGCGATATTAATGAGCCACCGCGACTATGGCCGATTAAATGAATCGGAAATTCCGCCAGCGCATGGCCATTCAGGTCCGAAATCGCGTTCGTTTGCGACAGCACGTAGCTGGCGACCCGGGCGACATTGGTAGTGCTGATGTTATAAGGTGCCGAACCCCCTGCCATTTGACTCCAATCGAGTTTCACAACCATCTCACCGGTGTCGGTCGTCAAGGGCGGGCTGTTGGTGTCGCGTTCCCATTGATAATAATAATTGCTGCCGTCCGTGGTGAGGATGATCGTGTAAATCGTTATATTGGTGCTCAACCCCGGATAACGAGAGTGGAAGTAAGTGGGTATTTCGTCGGCCATCCCGGTTATCCAACCCGTGACGTCGCTATTATACCCATGCGTAATAATCGTCACGCCGGCCGCTTGCGTAGAACAAGGAATAAGTGCACTCAACCAGAACAGCAGCACGGTGACCCAGCAGCTTTCCATTGCGAGACGGATGGACAGCTTCCTCATAAGATCGCTTGAAGCATAACAGCAGTTTGATTTGAAGGCGAGGGAATTTCGCCGGATTCCTTGTTTGACTTGCAGTGTCCATGACCTAGACTGGCATTCCTTTTTGAAATGAAAATTGTCGTTTGCGACCCGATCTCTTCCAAAGGCATCGCGCTGCTCCAGCAGCGGCCTGAATTTGAAGTTGTTGTTTTACCCAAACGGCTGCCGGAGCCGGAATTGCTGCCCGTCGTGGCGGATGCCGTCGCGCTGCTGGTCCGTTCCGAAACCAAGGTCACCCGCAAGGTGATCGAAGCCGCGCCGAAATTGCGCGTCGTGGGCCGCGCGGGGGTCGGCGTGGATAATGTGGACATCGAAGCCGCCACGCAGCATGGCACGGTGGTGATGAACACCCCCGGTGGCAACACCGTGACCACGGCCGAACTCAGCTTTGCCATGCTGTTGGCGCTCGCGCGCAAGGTGCCGCAGGCGCACACTTCCATGGCGGCGGGCAAATGGGACCGTAAACTCTTTCAAGGCACGGAATTACTGGGCAAAACGCTTGGCATCCTCGGCATGGGCCGCATTGGTTCGGAAGTTGCCAAACGCGCCAGGGCGTTCGGCATGCGTGTCATCGCCTACGACCCCTATCTTACGGAAGACCGTGCCAAGGCTGTCGGCGCCGAATTCGCCGCCAGCGTGGACGATGTTTATCTCGCGGCCGATTTCATCACCGTGCACATGCCGGTGACGCCGGAAACCAAACGCATGTTGAATGCCGCCGCCTTCGCCAAAATGAAACCCGGCGTGCGAATTGTGAATTGTGCCCGCGGCGAAATTATTGCTGAGAACGACCTGATTGCCGCGCTCGAATCCGGCAAGGTTGGCGGCGCGGCGCTGGATGTTTATGCCGTGGAACCCCTGCCGGCCGAGCATCCCTATCGCAAGCAGCCGAATGTGGTTTTGACGCCGCATCTCGGCGCGAGCACCAAAGAGGCGCAGGAAAAATGCGGCATTGAAGTCGCCGAAGTGGTCACGGCTTATCTGCTCACCGGTGAGGTGCGCAACGCGGTGAACCTGCCGTATCTCGACGCCAAGACTTACGAGCAGGTGAAGCCTTATCTGCCGCTCGGCGTGGCCCTTGGCAAATTGTTGGCGCAACTTTCGCCTGCCAGTGCGGATCGCATCTACGTTACTTATGGCGGTCACGCGCGGGAATTGCCGAACACGGACCCGGTCACCCGCGCCGTGTTGCAGGGATTTCTGGCCAGCAGCGCGATCAAGGACGTGAACAACGTCAATGTCCGCGCCGCCGCCGCCAGCATCGGTATTACCGTCGAGGAAAAGAAGTCCGACGAACCCGTCACTTTCAATGAATGGTTGCATGTGCAGGTTTTCAACAACGGGCAGAAGTTGATTTCGGCAGGCGGCACGTTTTTCGGTTCCCCGAACAATCCGCGGATCGTGCGGCTGTACAGCACGCCCGTCGAGATTCCGATCAGCGGCACCCTGTTGTTGCTCAATAACAAAGACCGGCCGGGCATCGTCGGTTATCTCGGCACGTTGTTGGGAAAACATAAAGTGAATATTGCCAACATGAGCCTGACCCGCGACACTGCGGGCGGGCTGGCGCTGACGGTGTTAAATCTCGACAGCGCCCCGCCGTCGGCGGTGCTGGAAGAGCTCCAGAAAGACGCTGACATCAGCAACGTGAAAGTGTTAAAATTGTAACCGTTGATAAGACTGACAAAGAAAATATGAAAATAAGAGTCAAAGTGATTTTCCCTGTTGCGCTGGGCGTATTGTTGCTGGCGTTCCCGGCGGCGCGCGCCGCCACGGCCAACGCCGCAACCAACGCCGCGTCAGCCGGTCCGGGCACCAATGTCAACCTGAACGCCACCATGACGGCGCTGTTTGGTAATCCGGTGATTGCCAGGGGCAAAGGTTTTGAAATCAAGCAGGGCGATCTGGATGAAGTGATGACCGGCATCAAGTCCGCTGCGGCCATGCGCAACCAGGCCATTCCCCCGGCGCAATTGAAACTGGTTGAGAGTCAAATGCTGGACCGGCTCATCCAGGTTCAGTTGTTGCTGCAAAAAGCCACGGATGCCGACCGGACCGCCGGGAAAAAGATGGCTGAACTGCAAATGAAGACACTTTTGGAGCGGGCCGGTTCCCAGGAGGCGCTGAATCGTCAGTTCACCGCCTTGGGCCTTTCCATGGGCCAGTTAAACGCACGCCTGGTGCAGGAGGGCACTGCGCAAACAACACTGGAACGTGAGTTGAAAGTCACCGTGACGGATGCCGAGGCCAGGAAGTTTTACGACGAGCATCCGGCGGAATTTGAACAGCCGGAGATGGTCCGTATCGCACAGATTTTCTTGAGCACGCATGATCCGCTCACGGGTGCGGAATTATCGGACACGGACAAGGCGACCAAGAAGAAGGAAATCGAAGACATTTTGAAGCGCGCCCGCGCCGGCGGGAATTTCAGCAACCTGGTGGTGCAATATTCCGAAGATTCCGGTTCCAAAGATAAAGGCGGTGTGTACACCGTGGCCCGCGGCCAGACGCTGCCCGAATTCGAAGCGGCCGCGTTTTCATTGAACAGCAATCAAATCAGCGACGTGGTGGTCACTACCAGTGGTTATCACCTCATCAAATCGTTGGAGAAAATACCGGCCAAAAAGCTGGATTACGCCACGGTGGCCGATGACCTGAAACGGGTGCTCGTTCAGCAAAAGGCCGCCAAGCTTGCGCCACCCTATATGGCCACTCTGAAAAAAACGGCCGGTGTGGAAATTCTCGACCCGGATTTGAACGCATTGGAGCAGGAAAACCAGTCCGAGGCCGCCACCAACGCGGCGGTGGCGCCAGATGGGAAATAGCGGAATGTTGAAGCGTGCTTGCCAAACGGGTCGAGTCGCCGCATTTTGGGGAGCATTATGAAAACACAGTTAGGCATCGTCATTCTCGTTGTCGTTTGTGTGGGGATGGTTGTGGCTTTGGTGGCGGAAAGGAAACGCGCGGATACCCTGCAGAAAAAGGATTCTGATACGATCCTCGATTTTTCCAACCAGTTAGCCACCGCCAACATCAATCTCGACGGATTGCGCCAGGTCAATCTGATACTGACCAACGATCTCGAGGCCGCCCAGCAAACGCTGACCGTGCTCAGCAACCAGTACGTCGCAACGTCTGCTTCGCTCTCGAACACCACCGCCGCGCTCAAAACCGCCCAGGACCAGATTACCGATTTGGAGGCGCAAAATCAGGCGCTGGATCAGCAAGTGGCGAACATGACCAATACCATCACCAATTTGTCCACGCAGATATCCGAAACCCAGATGCAACTGGTTGAATCCGAAACGAACAATGCGTTTCTCGAAAGCGAATTAAAACGGCAGGTGACCGAAAAGGCCGAATTGGAACGCAAGTTTAACAATCTCTCCCAGGTCCGCGCCCAGGTGAGGAAACTGCGGGATGATTTGCTCATTGCGCGCCGGTTGCAGTGGATGCGCGAGGGAACCGATCCCAACCAGCAGCGCAAAGGGGCCCAGGTGCTCATGGCGCGCGGGTCCGTGACCAACCGGATGGTCGGGCCGGCGCACTACGACTTGAACGTCGAAGTCAGCTCTGATGGCTCGGTGCAGGTAGTTCCGACGACGACCAACGCGCCGGCAACGACCAATGTGTCGTCCCCGTGAGGCACTCCGAAACGGGTCCCTTGTTAATTGCTCATGCCGACGTACGATTACCTCTGCCAGAAATGCGGGTGCGAGTTTGAAACGTTTCAATCTATTTCCGCCCGGCCGTTGGCGGTTTGTCCGGAGAGCCTTTGTCCGCAGAAGAAATGGGGTCGCGGCCGGGTGAAACGCAAAATCAGCGCCGGCGCGGGGCTCTTGTTTAAAGGCAGTGGTTTTTATACCACCGATTACCGTAGCGAGGGCTATAAACAGGCGGCGAAAAAAGATTCCGCGCCGGCCAAACCGGCCGGCGATAACGCCAAACCTGCTGCCAAACCGGAAAGCAAACCCGCGAAGCCGACACCGGCCAAAGCTTGATCATGTTCCGTAAGCGTTGCCTGGGGGGCCTCGGTTGCGCCGTTGCTTTGTTCGGTGCTTTCGGCGGGAACGCGCCCGCCCAACTTTCGTTGCCGGATGTGAATTTAACGCGCAGTGTTTCCGGCCAGTTTGTGGTCACCTACACCGGGCCGGGCCCGGTGGGATCGCCACCGGCCGCGGCGGCCCGCGCCGATCTTGTCCGGCTTGCACCAGCGCTGCTGGCCGTGTCCGCCGAACGAATCAAACAGACCCTGTGGCGCGAACTCGGTGTCGATTCGGCAGCGCCGTGGCGCGGGAAAATTTTCCTTGCGATGCACCCGGCCAGGTCGCTTGACGAAAATGTCACCGTTTTTTCAGAACATTTCGTTAATGGCTGGGACTATCATGTTGCCCTGCCGGATGTCCTGCCCCGCACCCGTTTTGTGCGCGCCATGACCAGCGTGGTCTTGCTCGAGTTCGCCAACCGCAACGCCGGCGGCCAATCGGCGGAAATTCCGGCCTGGCTGACCGATGGCCTGTCGCAGCAGCTGCTCGCAACGGGCGCGGTCGAAATTGTTCTGTCCTCGCCCGCCCGGGCCAGGGATGGGCTGATGGAGAGCCGGATGATCGCGACCGAGCACGGCATGGATCCCCTCGCCCGGGCGCGCGAGGTTTTGCTTGATCATCCTGCGTTGACGTTTGAGCAGTTGAGCTGGCCGACGGATGCGCAGGTTTCCGGTGCGGATGGCGGTGTGTATCGCGCCAGCGCACAATTATTCATAAACGAACTGTTGAAATTGAAAAACGGCCCGGCACATTTACGCACGATGTTGCAGGCATCGCCGGATTATTTTAACTGGCAGACCGCTTTTCAAAATGCCTTTCGCGCCGATTTTGCACAGCCGCTGGACGTGGAAAAATGGTGGGCGCTGCAGGTCATAGACTTTGCGGCGCACAATCCGGGTCCGACCTGGACACCGGCGGCCAGCCGCGAAAAGCTCGACCAGATTCTCAGTGTGGCGGTGGACTTTCGCACGACGTCGAACGCTCTGCCGGTGCATGCGGAAGTTTCACTGCAGGCGGTAATTCGCAACTTCGATTCCGCGCGGCAGATGACGATTCTCCAGACCAAATTGCGCGACCTTGAACTGGCGCAATTCCGCATGGCCCGCCCCCTGGCTGCGTTGACCGCCGGTTATCGTGCTGCCCTGGTTGATTACCTGGGCCAAAGCCAGGAAATCGTCCCCGCGTCCCCTTTGGGCAAGCATCCTTTGGCCGCGTCGCAAAAAACTGGCGCCGGTGATACGTTGAAAAAATTGGACGCACTCGACGCGCAAAGGCGCGCCGTTGAATCCACCATCCAACCGGACATTTGGCGGCCGTAAGCTTCGCCTGCTTGAACGGGGTGGCGGGAAAATGGTCAACTTGACAGGGCGCAATTCAAATCTATAGTTCGCTACCAAAGACAATGAAGGATGACAAATTAGCGGCCAACGGCGAGGAGCCGCCGTCCGACCACCGACTCCAGAGTTTGAAGGAGTTCCGCTCCGCCGGACGCGGCTTCTGGCATGACGTTTCGGATGCCGACTGGAACGACTGGCGGTGGCAACTCAAACATCGGATCACGACGCCCGAACAGTTGCAGCGCCTGGTGCCCACGCTCACGCCCGAGGAATTTGCCGGCGCGAAACTGGCCAATCACAAACTGGCCCTGGCCATCACCCCGTATTTTTTCAACTTGATTGATCCGGCGGATGAGCATTGCCCTATCCGGCGGCAGGTCATCCCGCGGGTCGAGGAAACGCACACGGCCCCGTGGGAAATGAGCGACCCGTGCGGCGAGGATTCCCACTCGCCGGTGCCTGGCCTGGTGCACCGATATCCCGACCGCGTGCTGTTTCTGGTCACCGACCGGTGCGCTTCGTATTGCCGTTATTGCACGCGCTCGCGGCTCGTCAGTAACGCGAACGGTTATGATTTTCATCCCGAATTTGACAAGCAGATCGAATATATCGCCCACCACCCGGAAATCCGGGATGTGTTGCTGAGCGGCGGCGACCCGCTGTTGTTGGGCGATGAAAAACTGGAAAATCTGTTGAGCCGGCTGCGGGCGATTCCGCATGTGGAATTTTTGCGAATCGGCTCGCGCATTCCGACGTTTCTGCCGCAGCGCATCACACCGGAACTTTGTGCGATGTTAAAGAAATTTCATCCGCTCTTCCTGAGCATTCACTCCAACCATCCGCGCGAGTTGACAACGGAAGTCCGCGACGCGGTCGGGCGCCTGGCTGACGCCGGCATCCCGCTCGGCAACCAGTCCGTGCTGCTCAAGCATGTCAACGACGATGCCGCGGTGATGAAGGCGCTCGTTCAGAAACTGCTCATGTGCCGGGTGAAGCCGTATTACCTTTACCAGTGCGACTTGATTTCCGGTTCGGCGCATCTGCGGGCGAGCGTCAGCCAGGGATTGGAAATCATGGAACAATTGCGCGGGCACACGACCGGCTACGCCGTGCCGCAATACGTCATTGATGCGCCCGGCGGTGGCGGCAAGGTGCCCATTAATCCCGAATACGTCCTGTGCCGTAACGCGGGCCGCGTGCTCATCCGCAATTACGAGGGTAAAGTTTTTGAATATCCCGAAGCCGAGGATGGCACGCCACTGTCCACGCCGCCGAAAGAAATCAAACAGCCAGAGTTGGTTTAATCTCCAAGGCCATCTTTGTTTCCCCGGGAAGTGGTAAGCGCCGAAGGAGTATTCTTTTATTTGTGTTTACATTTGTTTGTATCTTCTTATAATTAGAATGCTTTAGTCGTTTTAAAGCGGTTTTCAACGTTTCAAATGATAAAATGTGCCGGTGGTGGTTGATGGACCGGGTGGCATAAACAATAGAGAGGACTGCATATGAAAATTCAAATAATTGGTGCTGGTTTCGTGACGTGTCTGATTGCCGCCTTGCTCGGCGGCTGTGGAAATAAGGAAGCCTCAACTCCTTCAACGACGGAAGTGCCGAAAGCTGTTGAAAGTGCGGTGACCAATGCCCCGGAAGCCGCCCCTGTAGCGACGATGGCTGAACCGACTGCGGCTGCAGCAACAACCCAGGCGGTAACGCAGGTGGTTGCGCCGGCGACCCAAGCGGTAACGCAGGCGGTTGCGACGGCTTCAACCCAGACGACTGCCGCTACGACACAGGTTCAGAGTCTGATTGATCAGGCGAAGAATCTGGTGGGTGAACAGAAATATCAGGACGCCCTGGATACTTTGAAACAGTTGAGCAGTTTCCAGTTGACTGCGGAACAGCAGAAAACGGTGGACGATCTCAAGACGCAGATTCAAAACCTCATGTCGAATCAGACGGTGTCCAATGCGGTAAACAGTGTTGGCAATCTGTTGGGCAAATAAACGTCCAACTGGTATTTGCAGCGCCTGGGATAGTTCGGGTTGCCCCAGGTGAACAAATTTGACAATTATATTGCCCACGCCGGGATCGGCATCGAGGCCGACCTCACCCGGGACAAAAAAATTCGCCTTACGCGGCCACGTTACCGATACGTTCAGCAACGAGCCGGCCCCGGGCCGCCAAAAGAACGACGTGATGTGGGTAACGGCCATTGCGTACAAATTTTAGGGAGCGCATCGGGGCTTGCGGTGACAAACGCCGGGTGCAATCCTTCCTCCCTGAAGGGTGGCAACTCGATGGTAACGAGGTGCCCGGTTTGTTGTGCCGTGGTTAAACCCTTGATTGGCATGGCGGCTTTGAATCAACAACATCATTAAGGTAATCTATGAGAAAGCCCACGACATCCTCCTATCGCTGGCGATTCTTTCGCGCCGGCGGGTTCAATCAGGTCGTCATTGGTTCCGGGGCCGACCTCCTGAACCTGGACCAGCTCGACCAGAAACTTTGGGTAGCGCTGGCGTGTCCCACCACGGGCGTCGAATTTGACAAGACCACGCTCGTGTTGGTTGACACCGACAAGGATGGACGCGTCCGCGTGCCGGAACTCATTGCCGCTGCCAAGTGGGCCGGCGGCCTGATGAAAAATCCGGATGATCTGCTCAACGGCAGCCCCACCCTGCGGCCATCCGCCATCAATGACGCTACACCGGAAGGCAAATTGATCGCCAATTTTGCCCGGCAGGTTCTGGGCAAGTCAGACACGGATGAGGTCACCTTTGACGAAGCCGCCGCCGCCGCGCAGACCTTCGCCGCCAAACCATTCAATGGCGATGGCATCGTGCCCGTTGATTCCGCCGGTGATGATCTCACCCGGGCGGTGATCGCCGACATCATCACCTGCCTCGGCGCGGACACGGATGCCAGCGGCAAGCCCGGCGTCAGCCAGGCCAAAGTAGATCGGTTTTTCTCTGACGCCGCGGCTTATTCCGATTGGTGGAAAAAGGCTGAAGGCGATGCCGCCGTGTTGCCGCTGGGTGTGAACACCGAAGCCGCTTCCGGTGCCGTCAGGGCCGTCAAGGCCAAGGTGGACGACTATTTTGCGCGCGGACGGCTGGCCGCTTTCGATCCGCGCTCCATCAGCGCGCTGAACCGCGACGAGAAGGAATACGCCGCGTTGAGTGCCAAAGATCTGACCAACACGCACGCGGACATTGCCAGCCTGCCGCTGGCGCAAGTCGGGGCCACCACTCCGTTGCCGCTGGCCCAGGGCCTCAATCCCGCGTGGGCCAATGCCATTGCCGCGTTGCAAACCAATGCCATCGTGCCGCTGCTCGGCGCCCGGACCGTGCTGACCGAGGCGGATTGGAATGCGCTGGTCGGCAAACTCGCTGCTTTCGACGCCTGGAACGCAGGCAAGACCGGCGGTTCGGTCGAAAAAATCGGCCTGAAACATGCCCGCGAAATTCTCGCCACCCAGGCCCGGGAAACCCTGACCGCTCTGATTGCCAGGGACAAGGCTGAGGAAGGCAATTCGGTTGCCGTCATCGGCCTGCATCGCCTGATTCATTATCATCGCGACCTCGCCAGGCTTTGCCGCAATTTCGTCAACTTCAGCGATTTTTATGGCCGGAAAGACAAGGCCATTTTCCAGGCGGGCACGCTATATCTCGACCAGCGCAGTTGTGACTTGTGCCTCATCGTGGATGACGCCGGCAAGCACGCCGCCATGGCCGGCATGGCGGGCACTTACCTCGCGTATTGCGATTGCGTGCGCAAGGGGAGCGGCGAGAAATTGTCCATTGTCGCCGCGTTCACGGGTGGGGATTCGGACAATCTCATCATTGGCCGCAATGGAATTTTCTATGACCGCCAGGGTCGCGACTGGGACGCCACCATTACCAAGATTGTGGACAACCCGATCAGTGTTCGGCAAGCGTTCTGGTCGCCTTATAAAAAACTGGTACGCATGATTGAAGAGCGTGCTGCCAAGCAGGCCGCTGATGCGGATGCCAGTGCCAACGCGCAATTGACAAGCGTTGCCAATGTACCCCTCGTCCCGGCCAGCCCGGCGGCGCCGGCGGCTCCAGCAACTCCGGCCAAACCCGCTTTTGATCCCAGTGTCATTGCCTTGCTGAGTTTGGCTTTGGGCACTTTGGCGGCGGCTTTTGCCGGGATCCTGGGTTTCCTCGGCAAATTCGAAGCCTGGCAGGTGCCGCTGGTCATCATCGGAATCATGCTGGTCATTTCCGCTCCGTCCATGGCCATCGCCTGGTTGAAATTGCGCAAACGCAATCTGGGCCCGATTCTCGATGCCAACGGCTGGGCCGTGAATGCCAAGGCGAAAATGAATGTGCCGTTTGGGGGCGCGTTGACGGGGGTGGCAGCTTTGCCTCCCGGCTCCACGTTTAGTGCGGCGGACAAGTACGCCGAGAAACCCTCGATCTGGCCCAAACTGTTGCTCGTCGCATTTGTCATCTGGTTTATTTGGGCATTTCTCAATGACAGCCAGGGCCGGCTCTACCGTTGGACGGACGGCAAACACGGCAAGCCATCTGTGGAAGTCCAAAAGCTGCTCGATCTCCAAAAAGCACAGAGCAAATCAGACAAGCCGGCCAATACCGGTCAAGTGCCAGTGACTACATCCACCACCGCCATTACGGCACCGCCCGCGGTTTCCACGGCGACCAACGCTGTCCCGGCAAAATAATTTTCGCCATATGAAAGTCACGATCCCTGAAGAGTTGAAGAAGGATATGCCGCAAACCACGTGGGGCAAAATCCTCGCGGCCACGCCCATCGTCATGACCGTCATTGCCACGTTGCTGGCCGGGCTTGCCTCCAGCGAGATGACCCGCGCCCAATACGACCGCGCCTTTGGCGCGCAACTTCAATCCAAGGCGGGTGACCAGTGGGGTTATTTCCAGGCCAAAAAACTGCGCGGCGCCATGCAGCGCAACTCGCTGGAACTTCTTCAGGCCACCACCGACGTCCACCCGCTCGAAAATCCGGCGCTGGATAAAATTCCTTCCCTTGCACCTCTCACGCTGGACCCGAATCTGGAGACCGCGCTCGAAGCGGTTGAAACCGAGAAGCCCGAAACCGAAATCGCCGGCGACTTGAAACAGGTGGATGACAAAACCCTCGCCGCAGCGCTGCAAGCCGCCCGCGATCAGGCGCGGAATTTTGATGCTGCGCTCGCCCCGGCCAATCAAGCCATTGCGCAGCTTGAAAAATCGCTGCCCGCCGGCGATAAATCCGCCGCCCGGAATTTAGCCGCCACTAAAATGCGCTTTTCCGGCATGCGTTACGATGCCGAAGCCGCCCTGAACCAGAACATCGGCTATCTGCTGGAACTACAAGTCCGCAAGGCGAACCTCTCGGCGGAGCGACACCACCGCCGCAGCCAGAAATTTTTCTTTGGCATGCTCGCTGCGCAGGCCGGCATTATCGTTTCCACCTTCGCCATGGCTGCGCGGCAACGAAACCTGCTCTGGACGCTGGCCGCCGCCGCCGGCATCGCCGCCGTTGTTTTTGCCATTTACGTCTACCTGCGGGTATAAGCGCAGTGCAGGAAGAGACGTAGTGGTCCGAGAGGTCGGGTGACGCGGGGACAAATTCATTCACAAATGAAGTTTTTCTTCGCGCCTTTATGCCTTCACGGATAAAATTTCGTGTCAATGCCACGCGAAACGCTCAAGGCCAGGATCACGCGATTGAAGAAAATCATCGTCGCGCTCGACCAGGCTTATCCCGAAGCCCACTGCGAGTTGGATCACAAAAGTCCGCTCGAGCTGCTCATCGCCACCATACTTTCGGCGCAGTGTACCGACAAGCGGGTCAATATCGTCACGCAGGATTTGTTCAAACGTTACCGTTCGGCAGTGGATTATGCGAACGCGCCGCTCACCGAACTGGAGCAGGCCGTCAGGACCACCGGTTTTTTTCGCAACAAGGCGCGCAACCTCAAAGCTGCCTGCCAGGCCATCGTCGAAAAGCACGGCGGGAAGGTCCCGCAAACGATGGAGGAATTGATTCAACTCGGCGGCGTCGGGCGCAAAACGGCCAACGTTGTTCTAGGAAGCGCCTTTGGCAGCAATGTTGGCGTCGTCGTGGACACGCATGTCGCGCGGTTGTCTTATCGGCTGGGATTAACGAAGCAGAAAACGCCTGAGAAAATTGAGCGCGAATTGATGTCGCTCGTGCCGCAAACGCAATGGACGCTGTTCAGTCACTGGCTCATCTGGCATGGCCGCCGCCGTTGCTTCGCGCGCAAGCCCGATTGCGCACATTGCGAGGTGCTCAAATGGTGTCCACGCCTCGGCGTCAAAGGAAAATTAAACCTCGGATGAAGACAACTTTTATGGACGCGCCCCTCGCCCTGTCCCTCTCCCCGCTTGGCGGGGAGAGGGCGGCCAAAGGCCGAGTGAGGGGATTTTATTTACAACCATCCGTGTCTATCCGTGTTAATCCGTGGTGAAAATGGATTCCTGGTTTTTACTCAATTCCGGTAAAGGCAGTCCGGCGGACAACATGGCCTTGGATGAGGCATTACTGGAGGCTGCGGCGCGCCTCGGCCGGCCGGTGCTGCGGTTCTACGGCTGGACGGAGCCGGCGGCGACGTTCGGTTATTTCCAGAAATATGCAGACGTGGAACGCGCGACGTTGTTGCGGCCGCTCATTCGCCGGCCCACCGGCGGCGGCATCGTGCCGCATGACGCCGACTGGACCTATAGCCTGACCTTTCAGCCGGATCACGAATGGCATTCGCTCAAGGCCGAGGCAAGTTACCGGCGCATCCACGAATGGTTAAGCCTGGCGTTCGCTGAATTGAAGATCCAAACCGGACTCGCGCCGTGCTGTCGCCAATCGGAAATCGGAAATCGGAAATCGGAAATTCCCGGTGCGTGTTTTGTGGGCCACGTGAAATCTGATCTGCTTTGGAAGGGGAAAAAAATCGCGGGTGCGGCCCAACGCCGCAACCAATTGGGGTTGTTGATCCAGGGCTCGGTCCAGCCACCGGTTCCGCTGGTCCGAACGGACTGGCAACAGGCAATGTGCGATGTCGCCCAGGCCGTTTTTGGGGTCGAATGGTCGGATTTCGAGCCGGACGAGCCATTGCGTAAACGGACGGAAGCATTAGTCCGCCAGAAATATTCTCAACCGGAATTTATAACCAGGCGCTGACCATTTACATTTATTCACGATGTGGGAACATGTCCCGCAATCATCGTGAAGAAAGCTGCCTCGGGACTGGCCGTATTCATGGTTTTCGCCATCACGGCGGAGGCGGTCGTATTGTTCAGCGATTCCTTCGATTATCCCGACGGCGCTTTGGTGACCGTAAGCACCAATTTATGGGCGCACCACAGCGGTTCTGTCACCGGCGAAGTCCTGGTCGCGTCAGGCCGGGTGCTGTTGAGTGGCGCCAATACGGAGGATGTCAACGTACGGCTGGCCGGCCAACCTTATCCAGCCTCCGGTGCGACCAATGTTTTCTACGCCAGTTTCACCGTGAAATTCACCGCGCTGCCGGCTGCCAGCGGCACTTACTTTGCCCATTTCAAAGGTTCGGGCACCGACTTCCGGGCACGCGTCTGGGCACTGACCGGCGGCGCTGCCCCAGGCAGATTCCGCCTGGGAATTTCTTCCACCAGTGGCTCGGCCATCGGTGTTACCAACCCCATGGATTTGCGTCTCGATACGGACTACACCATTGTGACCTGCCTGGTAAACAGCAATTCAATCGCAACCCTTTGGATCAATCCGGCGGCGGAAACGGATGCCGCTGTTTCAACCAGCGAAGGGTTTTCAACGTTTACCGTGGCCGGCTATGCCTTTCGGGACAATACCGGGGAAGGCGCGTTGAGCGTGGATAATCTGAAAATCGGCACCACGTTTGCCGAGATGACTACCGGTGGGCCAACTGGCCAGCCCCCGGCGATTGTTTCCGAGCCGCAGCATCAAACCATTCTGAATGGCGCCGATGTTGTTTTCAGCGTGACCGCCACCGGTACGCCGCCACTGGCATATCAGTGGCGGTTGAACGGCACCAACTTGCCCGAAGCAGTTGATTCCAATCTCACCCTGGCCGGAGCAACTTTTGCCCAGTCCGGCTTTTATACTGTTTCCGTCACCAATGCCGCCGGGTCAACCCTCAGCGACCCGGCGGCCTTGAGTGTCTGGTGCGCCGCTCCGCCGGCTTTTTCGTATCTGACGTACAACGCGCATGGCAACGGGCTGACCAACTGGAGCACGAACATGTGGCACGTACAGGCCATCGGCCGCCAGGTGGAATGCCTCGACCCGGACATCATCACCTTCAATGAAATCCCGGTTACCAACAATTGCACAGCGCAGATGGCAGATTTTGTTACGGCCTTTCGTCCGGGTTATTACCTGGCCACCAATTCCGTGGACGACGGTTTCATCCGCAGCGTCATCCTCAGTCGGTATCCCATCATCGCATCGCGCAGCTGGCTGCATGGCGCCGAACTCGCGCCATTCGGCTACACGAACACCAATGCTGCTCCCTATTTTACCCGGGACTTGTTTGAAACGGACATTTCCGTACCGGGTTTTCCCCGGCTCTTGCACGTGTTCGTGGTCCATTTAAAATCGGGTCAGGATGCCAATTCGACGGCAAAACGAGCGGCGGAGGCGGCTGCGGTTTCCAACTTTTTCGCCACCGTTTATCTGCCCGTCAATGGCAATGAACCCTGTGTGTTGAGCGGCGATATGAACGAAGACATTCTCCGTCCGCCGTTGAGTAATCCGCGGTCTGTCCAGCGCCTCATCGGCGCGCCGACAGGATTGGCGATGACAACGGCGGTTAATCCGCTCAACGACAGCGAACTGACCTGGTCCATTCAGGACACCAACACCGGCCCGACGATGCGCTACGATTATATCCTGCCGTGCGCGGAGCTGTTCTCGAACATCGTCAGCAGCCAGGTCTTCCGCACGGATTTACTGAACCCGCTGCCCGTCAACCTTTATGGCAACGATGACAGGATCGCCTCCGACCATTTGCCGGTGTTCATGGTCTTTGCCAATCCGTTCAACGTGCCCTTCCGGCTCATTTCCGTGAGGATGACGAATCAAATCGTTTCGCTGTCCTGGGAATCGCAAAGCAATCGGTGGTATAACGTCGAAGTCTCCTCGAATCTAATGACGTGGACACCGCTGGCCCGCAATCTGATTGCCACCGGGTCCAATTGCACTCTGCAAACCAACATGTCCGATATATCCCGATTTTTCCGTGTCTACCGTGTCCCTGGAGACTGATTCAAGGGAACCAGACCAGTTTTGGATTGTTGGTCAGGCCTTTGTTGGTTCTGAAATTCCAATATTCCGTATTTTTGAACCACGCGACGTGACCATCGAGAAATGTGAATTGCGCCCCGTGACTGTGCAAATTGGAGTGAACATTGTTCCATTGCGCTACCGCCGCGAGTCCCCCGTTATCGAACAGCCAAACAACGACTGTTGGATGTGGAACGGAAACCAGTCGTATTGAACTATTGCTTCCCCCCGTACCATTTACATGCTCGTTTAAGCAGTAATGAAAGAGGTTGTTACCGTTACTGCGCCTGCGGTTGCTAGGACAAATCCAAATCGAATGTCCCAGGTTGGCATGTAAATTGGAGCGCCAAGGCATGTCGTAGTACGAAGGCAAACCGATGGTTTGGGGGAGTATTACATACCAACTGTTGGTGTCCATCGCTACGTGTGGAATTAATGGAGGATTGGAGCGGCCTTCCTGGGGCAGGTGATCTCCATGATCCGCTGCATACAGTTGGGTGGCTTGTCCCCATTGCCTGAGATTATTCCGGCAGGTGAGCCCTTGCGCCGAGGCCTTGGCGCGGCCAATGACGGACAACAACAACGCGGCCAGGATGGCAATAATCGCCATCGCCACCAGCAGTTCGATGAGTGTAAATGCCCGATCTCGCGGCATGATTTGTCATCCAACGCCTCTAAATTGATTAGTTTTGTAAAACATATACCAAGCTATTGTCCAGATAAACTTATTCACATCGGATACCGCTGCGTTGCCAGTGGGAGCGGTAGCGATTAAGCTCTTCGGATGGTGCGGCTTGTATTGTTCGATATTGACGGCACGCTCGTTCACACCGGGGGGGCGGGCATCAAGGCTTTTGCCAAAACTTTCGCCACGGAGTTCAATGCCCTAGATGGCGTTGAAAAAATCAGTTTTGCCGGACGCACGGACGTGAATCTGGTGCGCGAATTTTTCGGGATTCACCGGATAGCGACAACGCCCGAGAATTTCCGGCGGTTCTTTGAAAATTACGTTTTCTGGCTGGACCAGACGGTTGCGCAAAGCCATGGCGGCACCTGCCGCGGAGTGTTGGAGTTCATTGATGACCTGCTTGCTCTGCCCAACCCGCCGAAGCTGGGTTTGCTTACCGGTAATATCCGGCTTGGCGCAGAAATCAAGTTGCGCCGTTACAACCTCTGGGAGGTTTTTGAGACCGGTGGCTTTGCCGACGACAGTGAAGACCGCAGCCAAATCGCCGTGGCTGCGCTCGAACGTGGCTGCCGCGTGCTGGACCGGCAATTACGCGGCGAAGAAGTCGTCGTAGTCGGCGACACGCCGCACGACATTCGTTGCGGACAGTTTATTGGCGCGAAAACGCTGGCCGTGGCCACCGGCGGCGCCAAACTGGATCAATTAAGAAAACATGAGCCCGATTGGGCAGTGGAAGATTTGACGCGAATCAGCGCAGGAGAAATTTGCGCATCAGAAAGTTTACGGTAGCACCCGCGTCCCGCGGGTGGTTTCGGGCGTCACGCCCGAAACTCGCAAGCCAGGCGCGCAACCTGTTTACCGCATCCTCTTCACCATTTCACATCACTTGCCATTCGCAATTCGGCGGGACGCCGAATTGAACCCGCCGGAGGCGGGTGCTACCACGGGTTTCAATGACACTGGCATCCGCCGCCGCAACCATGGCCACCGCCGTTACCGCCGGACGCCGGCATGGAATGACCGTCACCCCCGGCCGAGGCGAAGACCGAGAGCTTCTTGGTCAATTTAGTCGAGCCGCAATGCGGGCACTCAGTTCCTTTCCAATCGCTGGAACGAACGAGGATTTCGCTGTCCTGCTTGCATTTTTCGCAATGAAATTCGTAAATCGGCATGAACCAAAGTTAACTTTTTGCTGCAAAAATACAAGCCGGCTTCAATTTAACAGAAGCAAACAAAGGTAACGAAGACTCTTTGCTTTCTCTGTTACCTTCTGTTCATTATCAGGGCGACAATTTTTCGCGATGGGGCTGGTGGTCGCGGTTCCAACGCACCAAAGCGGTGTCGCTGGTATCAACAAAAAGAAATTTCAGCGTTGGCGATTCGCCATGGCCGTCGCAAAACACCACGTTGGCACGACCTTGATGTCTTGCGTAAGCTCTTTGTGTGCTTCCGAGTTTGCTTCCAAGATAGTTCTCCACGTTATCATGTCGCCATAAAAAATTTACTCCATCGCGGATGGTACTACTGTCACCTTCAAACCCATCGCCAATGGCCATCATCTTACTTGGAGCCACAACTTCTGCCTCCCTCACCGGCGGGGCGGTGTACCGTGTGTTCTTCGGGAAGTCCCAAACACAATGTCCTCCAAGTCCGAGAGAATTTGTATCCGTCTGGGCGCTCATGCCGTAAGTGTTGTATCCGTAACTGGTGTATATTATCTTTTCAGGCCAGTCGGCCGGTTTCTTGACGGCAGGGCATTTCCAAAAACCTTGGCTCAAATACACACTGGCATTGACGTGATTTGTTGTTTGTGAAAGTTCGATTTGTTGTAGGGCGAATATCCAACTTGGTTTTACGTACAGAGGATAAACACTGTTGTCTGTCACAAACTCATGCAAAGCCAATCCAAGTTGCCCCACGTTATTGGCGCACTGGATTTGCAACGCTCTTACCTTGGCTTTGGCAACGGCTGTCAACAGGAGCGCCGCCAGAATTCCAATGATGGCGATGACCGTCAGAAGTTCAATCAAGGTGAAGGCCGAATTTTTATACGGGCTGGCCATACTCAAGCCATACTTCATTTCGCCTTTTCTTTCAACGGCCAACCATTAACTTTGCACGCATGACTCTCTTGCAACGGGCGATTGAAGATTCCGTCAAAACCTGCCGCGGGCTTGCGGATTTGGAAGAACCGCTGAACCGCGCCGCCCAGATGGTTTTACGTTGTCTGACCACCGGCCACAAGGTGTTCACCTGCGGCAACGGCGGCAGCGCGTCGGACGCCACGCACCTGGCCTCGGAGTTTCTCTGCCGCTTTGTGGAAGACCGGCGGCCCTATCCGGCCATTTCTCTGGCCGCCGATGGCGGATTCCTGACCGCCGTCTGCAATGATTACAGCGTTGACGAAATGTTTGCGCGCCAGATTCGCGGTCTGGCCGGGAAAGGCGATGTGCTGATTGCGTTAACGACCAGCGGCAAATCCAGGAACGTGTTGCGCGCGCTGGAAGAGGCCCAACGCAAGGGTGTTGAAAGCATTTGTTTCCTGGGTCGTGATGGTGGGTTTACCAAGGGCGTGGCGACGCTGGATCTGCTGGTGCCGGGTGACAAGACGGCACGCATTCAGGAGGGCCACAAGTTACTGATGCACGTGCTCTGCGAGATCGTGGAAGAAAAACTGCCCCGAAAATAAGATACGACTTTCACAGATCAGCACGGATTCATTTTCTGTTTTCTCCGTGAGAATCCGTGTAATCCGTGTTTGTAAATAGTTCGGCGCGTGCTCAGTTGTTAAAGTTAACCGTGGCTTACCAGGTTAAATAGGATCAAAATCCAGGCGGCACCCCACAAGAGCATTCCCATGCAGCCGCACGCCACCCCGGCGATCCAGTAGGGCTTGGCTGCATTCCAGTATTTCCTCTGCCGGACGCGGACCTTCCCTGAAATCACGAGTGCCGCAATGGCAAAGGGAAATCCGATGAGTGGCAACAATCCCAGTAATCCGAATACGAAACATTCCAGCGAGCTTTTCAGCATCTGTATTTTGGCTTCGATGTCGGCATTCATTTTGATTCCAGTTTCACCGGCGGTTCGGCCACAATCACATTGTTGGATGGCGAGGCGTTCAGACGCTGAATCTGCCGGGTTTCCAACAGCTTGATTTCCCGATGCAGATGGAAAAGGGCTTTGCTGTTGGCGGTGGCCAACATCACCATGATGGCCAGCAACGTGATCAAAACCAGGACGGTGGAACCGTCCTGCCGGCGACGTGGGGAAAGATCAGCCAAGGAAGTTTTCATGGTGCGGTTTTGGTCGCCGCCTCAAAGGTAAATTGCAGCGGCAAATGCGTTACCTTGCGGTGGGGTTTCAGATCCAGTTCCCAGCGCCACGCAGTCACAGTCCCGCGCGTGTCTATGACCATTTGCGAGGCCTTGACGGCGTTCAGCACAGGCTCGGCGAATCCCGATGACGCCAATTGGCGGCGGATTTTACCGTCTGTAAAACGGTAGAGGATTTCGTTGGTTCCACAAGGAATGCGCAGGAGATCACCGGTTGCCGTGTGCTCGACAGTAATTTTTCCAGTGGTGCCGCGAATGTCTGCGCGCCAGCGTTCACCCGCACGCAAGGCGGCCGCAACGTCGTCCGTAGTAAGCCGCAACGCCTTCGAGTTATCCCAGCACAGATAGAACGTGGTCAGCCCCAACCCGGTGATGACGGCGAAAACGGCGATATAAACCAGGCACTCCAACAAAAGATAGCCGGTTCGAACACGCGCGGAGGAGATGGGGGGCGAGAGTTTCATTTGACGGTGATTTCACGGACGACGATTCCAATGCCGCGCGGTTTGTCTGATTTCCATTCGAGGCGCAAATGTTTTCCGGTCCTCGTCAACTGAAAATGGCCGGGCGGCAAACTGCCAGAGGCCTGCGCATGAACTGTGTAAGCCTGCTGGCCTTCAGGAAGATTCTGCCATTCGCCCGCGGCCAGGATTTCTATTTCACCATCCACAATTTCCACGGCGACGGCACGAAGATATTCCGCGCGGAGCAATTGACGTTCATGTACAAATGAAAATGCCAGAGGCATGAAGGCCACCACGAGAATCGCCATGCCAATAATCAAATCCATCGTCAGAAAACCATGTTTGCGGTGAAATCTGACCGGGGGCAACCGTGACAATTTTATATTCATGATATTTACATTTCGTTTCTCAAGATGGCTATCAACAGGCCGAACATCGCGGTTGCAATCAAAGCCACCACCAGACCGTTCAGAATTACCAGGCCGCTGGTCAACGCGTGCGTGGCGGTTTCTTCCTGCTGAAAGGCCTTGGCCTCAAGCGCCTCGTGCCAGCCGCGCAGCGCGCGCAGAAATCCGCCGCGCGTCCCGGCCCCATGGATCGCGTTCGTCAGCCGCCAGTGAAACTCGCCGTTGTCGTCGAAGGCGCGGACGGCCTCATTGAGCTTCGTTCCCTGCTCCAGCGCGGTGATCACACGTTGGGCGCGGCGTTGGCCGATTTCGTTGACGGTGCAGTCGCCGGCCAGCCGGACCGCCTCGGCTTCCGGCACGCCGCCGTCCAGCAATACGGCGAGCATGGCCGAGAAGGTTCGCAGCAATTTCTTCCGCTTCCACGGCACGTGCCAGGTGATCCAATCCACGACGGGAACGCGGCGGAATTGAAACCGCCGGACAAAGCCGGGTCCGCCAAGGTAAATCAATACCACCGTGGCCAGGGCGAGGAAGACCAGGACCTCAAAACCGACCAGAATGTGTGAATTGTTGAGCCCGAACACGAACGTCGTAAGCGGCCACAACCTGGCACCCGTCCCCTCAGCCACTGCCTTGAATCTTGGAATGACAAAGGTTGACAGGAGACCAATCAGGCCGATGGCAATCGGCGCGAACAGCATCAGGATGGCCACCATGTAGTACATGGTGGTGCGGACGGTATCTGGCGCGACACGCAACACTTCGCGACAGGCGGGCAAAACCCTGTTCAGGTCACCGAGTTTTCCACCGGCGTGGAGGATGGCGTTGACCTGCGGCGGCAGAAACGTCGGTACTTCTTCCAACGCCCCGTCCAGCCGCGCGCCACCTTCGACATGCGCGGCGACCATGAAAAAGCGGACGCCGATGCCCCGGTCGTGATTCTCCGCCGCGGAAATGATGGCCGGTTCCACCGGCTGGCCGCGCTGCAAGACGGTTTCCAACAGGTCGAGGAAGAAAAGCGCGCGATCACGCCGGTGCATGGGCAGCGAGAGCAGGAAATGCAACAGCACGGCAAACGCGCCGCCCGGCAATAGAATCAAAATCGTAAACCAGAAAAAGTCGAACACAACCTGGGAGAAATCGGCCATAAAATCAAATCAGCTCAAGTCGGACAGCATGGCGATCTGCGGCAAAAACATGCTGATGACCAGAAACGCCTGCGAGATGACGATGGCGCCCAAAAACAGCGACGCTACCGGCAACACCGAGAACAGGGCGACTTCGGTGCGATAGATGGCGCGCGCCTGGTAAATTTCCGCCGCGCGATTAAACCCGGCGGCCAGGTTTTCGCCGGCACTGGCCACAACCCAAACAAACAGCGGCGGGATCATGCGATTGGTGCCGGCGACCTCGGAAAATGTTGCGACGCCCGCGGCGAGCCGATTTCGCCATTGCCGCAAATCTGCGGCCGCGGCAGTACTGTTTTCGAGTTGTTCCACCAGGCCGACGGCCTCCGGAAGGGGAACACCGTTTTTGAGCAGCAAGGTCAACGCGGAGGCAACGCGTGAGACGGTGGCTTCCTTGAAGGCGGGCAGCCGCCAGAGAAATTTTCCGCGCAGCGCCGGCTGAAAGACCACGAACCCGGCGAGCAAGAACAGAACACCAAGCACGGCCGGGAAAACCCAAATAATTCGCAGCGTTGCAAACGCAAACAAGGTGGCTGCGGGGAGCCTAATGTTCATGCCGGAAAACACGTCCCTGAAAGATGGCCCGATGACACAGGTCCAGAGCAGGGCGATGAGCGTCGAAATCAAAAATGCGGCGAACATCACGATGAGCGGGTAGGTCATCATGCTTTTGAGCCGCGTCCAGACGTCGTTCTGCCGCTGGAAATAATCTGCCAGCATCGTCAACGCGCCGGGCAGATCGCCGCTTTTGACACCGACGAGTATCATCCGTTTATAAAGTTCGGGGAGCCGGCGCGCTTTCAGCGCCTCGGCAATGGGTGTGCCTTTGGCCAGGCCGGCCTCGAGCGCCTGCAATTCGTCACGCAAGGTCCCGCGGCGCATTTCCTCGCAGAGCCGCCGCAAGGCGCCTTCGAGCGGAATGCCATCGCGCAACATCGCGGCGAGCTGTTGATTAAAAAAGGCAAATTCGTCGTTTTTCATAAGCCGAAAATTCGTTTGAACTCCGCTTCGTTTGTTACACCCTGTTCCACCAACACGCGCGCCGAAGCTTCCAGAGTTTGTGCCGGGATGAGCGAAGACAGTTCGCGCCGGCGGATTTGTTCGCGCATTTTTTCGTTTACGCGCAGCCACTCGACCAGCGGCACCCGGCCCTGATAGCCGGTTTGTAAACAGGTTTCGCACCCCCCGCCGTTGCACGCCGGGCAGAGTTTGCGGATGAGGCGCTGGTTCAAGACCAATTCCACGGCGCTCGCCACGGCGGAATGATCGGCACACATCGCCAGCAGCCGCTCGAACACGCCACGGCACGAGCCGGCGTGCAGCGTGGAAATCACCAGATGCCCGGTGAGGCCGGCACGGACGGCGAGTTGCGCGGTGGCTTCATCGCGGATTTCACCAATGATGAGTGCCTGCGGATCCTGTCGCAACAAATGCCGCGCTGCGCGGGCAAAATCAAGGCCGATTGCTTCGTTGACTTCGGTTTGCATCGTGCCGGGAACAATCTGTTCCACCGGGTCTTCGACCGTTATGATGTGGCGTCCGCCGAGGCCGGCAAGATGTCGAAGGCAGGCATAAATCGTCGTCGTTTTGCCGCTGCCGGCCGGACCGGTGAGCAACAGCAGGCCGGTGGATTGCCGGAGAAAATGTTCGAGTTCGGTCCCGGCGGCTGCGGGCAGGGACAGTTCGCGGAGCGATTTCGCCGAAGACGAGTTGAAAAGCCGGAGGACAATTTTTTCGCCGGTGACCGTGGGGTAGGTGGCAACGCGGATGTCGTTTTGGATTCCGAGCTCGTCGTGCGCAATCCGACCGTCCTGTGGCAACGATTCCTGATATGTTTTCAAGCGTGCCAGAAATTTGATCCGGCCGAAAACGCGGTCGGCAACATCAGCCGCAAGTTCGTTGCCGGAAACAATAAGCCCGTCGAGCCGGAAACCGATCTCGGCAGATTTGCCACGCATCTGCAGGTGGATGTCGCTCGCTCCGGCACGTTCGGCTTGACGAACCATTTCTTCCAGAATCTGCGGGGCTGAATGCCGGCGGCGGGCTGTTCCCGTTTCGGTTTGGTTTTCCTCGACAATCATGGGTTGTCAATATGATGTTCCAACCAATTGGACAAGGCTGCCCGGGATTAGTCACACAGCCAGCCGTGCCGGGCAAGACAAACTGAACAAAACCTGTTGTCATGTGCCGGCTGGAATCAGCACAACGATGCGTTCAGAGCTGGCTGGACAGCCTCAAAAATAGTCTGGTTCGTTGCCAGGCTTCCACTTGATGCTACAGCCCATGCTGGTTTTTTGGTTTGGCGAAACGGGCTTGCCGGCCAGTATGGCATCCAGCGCGGCGCGCAAATCCTTTCCCGTCACGGGGACGCCGTTGCCCGGACGGCTGTCGTCAAACTGGCCGCGATAAACGAGCTTGCGGTTCTGGTCGAAGAGGTAGATGTCCGGTGTGCAGGCGGCGCGGTAGGCTTGGGCAACGGCCTGCGATTCGTCGTAAAGGTAGGGGAAAGTGTAATCCGCAGATTTCACTTCCTCTTTCATCTTCGCGGGACTGTCCTCGGGATAATTCGCCACGTCGTTGGAATTGATGCCGACAATGGCAACGCCGCGGGGCGAGTAATCGCGCGCGAGTTGCGCCAGGCCGGTGCGGATGTGCTTCACATAGGGACAATGATTGCAGATGAACAGAACCAGCAGCGCGGACTTGTCCTTAAAGTCCGCCCGGACGACGATCTTTCCATTGGTATCCGGCAGCTTGAAATCAGGCGCTGTCGTGCCGAGCGGCAGCATGGTCGAAGGTGTCAATGCCATGCAGGGAATATAAGTCCGAGGTCCAAAGTTCAAAGTCCAAATTTTTCCGGGTTTATGAGTTTTGATCCGCGATTTTTACGAGACCTGGGCGAGTTGTGAAAAAGCTCGTAAATCGTAAATCGTAAATCGTAAATTTGAAGGCTGTGCCGAAGAACATCGTCTATTTCGATCTGGAAACCCAGAAATCCGCCGAGGAGGTGGGCGGCTGGAGCCACATTTCCAAAATGGGCATGAGCGTTGGCGTGACCTTCAGCACCGGGCGCGGTGGCTACCGGATTTACGGCGAAAAACAGGTAAACGACCTCATTGTGGACTTGCAGCGTGCGGATCTGGTGGTGGGGTTCAACATTTTGCGCTTTGATTACGAGGTGCTGCACGGTTATACGCCGTTTGACCTGCGCCAGTTGCCGACTCTGGACATGATGGTGGAGTTGCAGAACAAATTGCAGCACCGGCTCTCGCTCGATTCGATTGCGACGGCGACCTTTGGCGTGGAAAAAACGGCGGAGGGTATGCAGGCCATCCGCTGGTTCAAAGACGGCAAGCTCGCGGAAATTGCCGAGTACTGCTGCTACGACGTGAAATTGACGAAACTCGTCCACGAATACGGCCAGAGGCACCGGCAGTTGCATTACCACAACCGCTTCGGCAAAAAGATGACGGTGCCAGTGAGTTGGTAGTGGGAACCACGCGAAGGGGTAGGGCGCCCGAAGGACAAGTTCCCGTTGCTTTCGCAGAGACACGATTTAAGCTAATAACGTGTTTGAGCAAAGGTTCCCAATCTGCTTCGCCGCGCAGAGAACGGATGGATTTTGCCCATTTCCCCCGGGCCATCCGCGATGAATCTTTTCTCCAAGGCGGGAATCGGCGTGGGCGGCTGGCAGTTGTCTCTGCCCAGGGTCCGTTTTCCGTTCATCCCGGAACTGCGGCGCTATTCGTGGGACAAATTCCGTCATGACGCGATTGCCGGCGCAACCTTGACGCTGGTTTCCATCCCCCAGGCGATCGGTTTTGCGTTGATTCTTGGCCTGCCGCCGATGCCGGTGATTCTGTCGGTGGTGGTCGGCGGATTTTTCAGCGCGCTGTTTTTCTCCTCTCACCATCACGTTTTCGGGCCGACCACTTCGGTTTGCCTCATCACGGCGGCCACGCTGGCGGCGAATACCAATCTCGGCCTGCACCCGTTGCAATTGGCCGCCTATCTGGCGTTTATGATCGGTGTCGTTCAGTTCGTGGCCGGGCTGTTCAATTTCGGCGAGGTCACGAAATTCATCTCGCGTTCGGTGGTGGTGGGTTACACAACAGCTATCGGCGTGCTGCTGATTTTCAGCCAGCTGCACAATGGGATGGGCTTTTCCAGTCCGGCAGGCGAAGACTTCCTGACCACGCTCGAGCGAGTGGGCGTGGCCATCGGCGTGGGTAATTTTTCCTGGTGGTCGGTCGGCGTTGCCATGCTGACGCTGTTGATTTTTGAAGGCATCAAACGCTTGCGGCCGACCTGGCCTGAGCCGTTGTTGGGGCTGGCCTTTCTGGCAATCGCCGCTCTCGTTTTTGCCCATTTCCACTACGAATTACCGTTCCACCTGGTCAAGGATGAGGGCGCGCTGAGTGCGGCATTACCCACCCTCAAACACCTTCCCACCTGGCAGGATCAATTACCCATCGTCCGTCAGTTGGCCGGCAGTGCTCTCGCCATCGCCATCATCGGAATGCTCGAAGCCACCGCCATCACTAAAACGCTGGCCGCCCGGAGCGGCCAGCATCTCGACCCCAACCAGGAACTCATGGGCATGGGCGTGGGCAATCTCGCGGCGGGTTTGTTCGGGCTGACGCCCGGCTCTTCCTCCTTTACCCGTTCGGCGGTCAATTACCAGAGCGGCGCGGTGACACAGCTTTCGTCCATGTTGAGCAGCGTTACTGTGCTGCTCATCCTGTTCTTCCTGACTCCGCTCTTTAACTATATCCCGGTGCCCGCCCTGGCCGCCCATCTCATGCGGGTCGGCTACAAGTTGATTAACCGGCCGCAAATCCGAGTCTCGACTCATTCCACCCGCTCGGACGCCGTCGTATTTTTCGCAACGCTGGCAGCCGCTCTCTTCCTGAAGCTCGACACCGCCATTTACGTCGGCATCGGCGTGGCGCTGGCGTTGTTCCTGCAAAAAACCAGCACGCCCACGCTTGCAGAATATACCTTCAACGAAAGCGGGCAACTGGCCGAATTGCGCGACCGGAAACTACGCCCCAATCCGCAAATTTCCATCATTCACGTCGAAGGCGAGTTGTTTTTCGGCGCCGCGGACCTGTTCCAGGACCAAATCCGCCGTCAGGCCGAGGACGAAAATATCCGCGTTTTCATTCTTCGCATGAAGAATGCCCGGCACCTGGATGCTACGACCGTCATGGCGCTGGAATCGCTTCACGATTACCTGCGCAAGACGGGCCGCTACTTGCTGATCAGCGGGAGCAGCCCTGATGTGACCCGGGTTCTGCGCAACAGCGGTCTGCTGAGGCAAATTGGCGAGGAAAACATCTTTCCGGCCGAAATCAATCCGACGATTGCCACCCGGCGGGCGCTGGTACGTGCCCGGGAACTGCTGCCGCAGAAAGCGGATGTCCGGCTGTTTTACGGCCGCCCGCTGGACAACGATTCTGGAACTCTCAAAGACGTCCTGGATTACGAAATTTGAGGTCACAGTGTCCCGGCTTCGAACCGGGCATTGCGGATCGGACGCACCTCACTTCTTTGGCGGGTAGCGCGCGCTTCCAGCGTGCGGGTGAGAGAAGCCTCTGGCTTCGTAAACCCGCAGGCAGGATGCCCGCGCTACCATCGCTTTTGCAGGAAGCTGAAAGGTGCTGTTTCGGATCGCCGTCTTCAAAAATGGATTGTTCCCCGATTCATTTCACGGCAAGCTATGCGCTCCTATGCGGCAGGTGAACCTGGGAATGATTGGCGGCGGCACCGTGGGCAGCGGCGTGTTTCACGCGCTTCAGCTCAACGGCGGGCTCATGGCTTCGCGCATCGGGGTCAACGTCGCCATCCGCAAAATCGCCGTCAAGGCGTTCGACGAGCCCCGTCCTTACGAAATTCCCCGCGCGGTGATGACCACCGATTGGCGAAGCGTGGTCAATGATCCGGACGTCCACCTCGTTGCCGAACTCGTCGGGGGCACCACCCTCGCCCGGGAAATCATTTTGTCCGCGCTCAAGCTCGGCAAGCCGGTCATTACCGCGAACAAGGCGTTGCTTTCGGCGCATGGCGAGGAGCTTTTTGCCACGGCTGAAAAGTTCGGTGCCAATCTTTATTACGAGGCCAGCGTCTGCGGCGGCATTCCCATTATCAAATCGCTGCGCGAAGGTTTTGTCGGCAACCGCATCAAGGCGCTGTACGGAATCGTCAACGGCACCTGCAATTACATCCTGACCCGGATGAAACTGGAAGGTGCGGATTTCGCCGCCGTGCTGGCGGACGCGCAAAAGCAAGGTTACGCCGAAACACCGCCGGACCTTGACATTGACGGCTGGGACGCCCAGCACAAGATCGGCATTCTCGCTTCGCTCGCGCATGGCTTCTGGGTGAGTCCCAAAAAAATTCACGTGGAAGGCATTCGTCCTGTTTCCGCATTGGACATTAAATTCGCCAGGGAGCTGGGTTACACGATCAAGCTCCTGGGAATTATCAAACGAAATGACGATTTACGATTGGCAATTGACGAGTCAAAAGGCCGGCCAGCGCGCAAATCGAAGATCGCAAATCGCAAATGCCGGGTGCAGGTGTCGGTGTACCCGACGCTGATTCCAAATTCGCACGTTTTGGCGGGTGTGAACCATGTTTTCAACGCCGTTTTTGTCCGCGGTGACATTGTCGGTGACACCCTGTTTTATGGGCGCGGCGCAGGCAAGGATGCCACCGCCAGCGCGGTTCTGAGCGACCTGGCGGACGCGGCGCTGGATTTGAAATTAGGCACCAAATACCGCTTGCCGCCCTTTGTGCCACACGAATGCGCCGGGGCCGTTATGCCGATTGAGGATGTCGTTTCCCAATATTTCGTGCGCTTAAACGTCGCGGACCGCCCGGGTGTGCTGGCAAAAATCGCGGCCATTTTCGGCCAGTCGAAAATCGGTATCTCGTCCGTGATTCAACCCGAAGGCCACGAAGGCGAAAGTGTGCCGCTGATTTTCATGCTGCATTATGCGACCAACGGCGCGGTAATGAAGGCGCTTTCCAAAATTGGCAAATTACCGGTGGTCAAAAGCAAGCCCGTGATGATTCGCGTCGAAAGTTTTGAGTAAGATGCCTCCGCTTCTTTTCCGCAGCACCAACGGGCAATCACCCGCCGTCAATTTGCGCGGAGCGTTTCATGCCGGACTGGCCCCCGACCGCGGACTTTATCTGCCGGAAAAATTTCCGCAAATGCCGCCGGATGAAATCGCTGCGTTTGCCACGTTGCCCTATCCCGAAATCGCCTTTCGCGTCCTCTCAAAATTTACCGAGGGAATCATTTCCGACAATGACCTGGCGGCCATGTGCCGCGACGCTTACGATTTCCCCATCCCGCTGGAACAGATTCACGATCGTATCTTCCTGATGCGGCTGGATCAGGGGCCGACCGCTTCGTTCAAGGACTTTGCCGCGCAGATGATGGCGCGGATGTTCGGCCATTTCCTGCGCGATGACGGCCAGCAGGTCACTATCCTTACGGCCACCAGCGGTGATACCGGTTCGGCGGTGGCGCACGCCTTTCACGGTGTGCCGGGGGTTCGCGTCATCGTGCTTTTTCCCCTCGCCGAAGTCAGCGTGAGCCAGCGCAAGCTGATGACCACGCTCACCGGCAACGTTCGGATCGTGGCCATTGATGGCAAGTTCGACGATTGCCAGGCCATGGTCAAACGCGCCTTTGCCGATCAGGAGTTAAAGCACATTCCCCTGTCGTCGGCCAATTCCATCAATATTGGCCGGCTCCTGCCGCAAAGTGTTTATTATTTTTACGCCGCATCCCGGCTGGCGAAATCCGGCGAACCCATGGTCTTTTCCATTCCCAGCGGGAATTTCGGCGACGCCATGGGGGCTGTCGTCGCGCGGCAAATGGGTTTGCCGGTGAAAAAGCTCGTGGTGCCGGTGAATGACAACGATGCTTTCCCGCGTTTTCTCGCCAGCGGTGTTTATGAGAAAGTTGTGCCCTCGCGCAACTCGGTTTCCAACGCGATGAATGTCGGCCATCCCAGCAACCTCGCCCGGCTCGTGGCGAATTACGGCGGGCAGATGGACGAGACCGGCAAAATCCATCGGCAGCCCGACCTCGCCGCGATGCGCCGGGATTTGTTTTCCAGTTCCGTTTCCGACGATCGCACCCGCGCGGCGCTGAAGGAATTCTGGGATAAATATCAATTATTGCTGGAACCGCATGGTGCGGTCGCGTGGCAGGGGTTCCTCGACTGGCAGGCCGTTGAACCGCCCGGCGACGCGCCCGCCGTGATCGTCGAGACGGCCAATCCAGCGAAGTTTCCGGAAGAAATTCAAAAGATGATGAAATGGGAGCCGGACATCCCCCCTCAAATGGAGGCGGCCTTGAAATCACCGGAAGACTTCGACCGCATGGGCGCGGATTACGAAAAGTTCAAGGCGTACTTGATCCAGAAACACGCGATGTAACTGCCCGGCTGAATTATGATTGCCGCCATTTTCTTCGGAGTAATCTCCAGACCGGGAATGCCACGGAGGCAAGCTCCCCCAGCCGGCCGATTCCAGCCATGAGCGTGCGGGGTTGACGCAAGGTATTAACCACCAGTGCCCCTGCCACTGTGGCCAGCCCCGCGATCCACACGGGATGACGGCGTGCCAGACCCAGAGTTTCATCCAGCCAGAGCCCCGGCGACTGAAGCCGTTGCCAGTCGGACTTCAACTGCAGCCGATGAGCGTCGCTTTGGAATACGAGTTGTTCCTTTTCCCGCCGCAGTTGCGCTAATTCTTTTCTTTGAAACATGCCTGATCCTTCCTGATTTGCTCCAACGTGGCGGCGAACGCCCGCCAATGCCGCAACCGGGAACGCAGCATCACAAACGCCGTCGCTGCGGCGCCGGCATAGGCAATTATGATCAGCGCCAATACCAGTACGCGATGTGTGTTCCAGAAAACCGCCACAACGGCGAACGTAACCGTGAGCAGGGCCATCAACGCGCAAACCGTCCCGACCATCAACAACAACAGCGCGTCCAATAGCCGCAACCGTTCCTCCTGCCATTCGACTAGGAACAGTTGGATGCGGTTTTCCCCCGCGTCACGCAGTGTCTTGACCATGCGCCTGAGGGTGGACCACAGGCCGTCCCCGGCTGGCGACGTTTTGTCCATGGTTTATCGGCGACCGGCGAGCACGCCGATCAACAAACCCAAACCAAACGCCGCCCCGGCCGCGACGCCGATGGATTCATACGGATGTTCGCGCATGGTTCTGTCCGCAGTCTTCGCGCTGGCAACCGTTTTTTCCTCGATTTGATGGTACATGGCTTTGGCAGAGTCGAGGGCCGAGGACAAACGATGGCGCAGTTCATTCATTTTTTCACCCGCCTGGCCGGCGGTCGCCTGCAACATCGCTTCCGCGTCGCTCGTCAACTCCTTCAAATCCGAGCTGAGCTTTTCCATGTTGGTTTCGTTAGTCATAACCTGTCCTTTCTCCTTGTCTCTCGTCCGGGCAAGCCGGCGGGAACGCCGGCTTGCTCTGGTGCAACATAATTCATGTTCGGCGCCCGCGCTTAAAATCTTTTTGAACCGGAACATTTTCAACCGTCATGAATTTCCGCGTCAGGCCGGGGACCGATTCCGCACCTTGCAAATCACGGCAAAATTGTTATCCTTCGCGCCGCTCAAATACACAAACACCAGCGGGAAAATTAAATTTGGCGCAGCAGGACAAACCATGGCCTTGATTGTTCAGAAATACGGCGGCACCTCGGTCGGCAACACCGACCGTATTAAAAACGTCGCCCGGCGCGTGGCGGAATATCGTTCGCGTGGCGATCAGGTGGTCGTCGTTGTGTCCGCGATGAGCGGCGTGACCGATGGCCTGATCAAACTGGCCAAGGACATCGCGCCGCTGCCCAGTGAACGCGAAATGGACATGCTGCTGGCTACCGGCGAACAACAAACCATTGCGCTCACGGCGATTGCGCTGCACTCATTGGACGTGCCGGCAGTTTCGCTGACCGGCGCGCAGGCGGGTATTGTCACCGACGGTGTCCATACCAAGGCGAAGATTCACAACATCACGCCCAAAAAAGTCCGCGAGCTCTTGAATCAGGGCAACGTCGTCATTGTCGCCGGTTTTCAGGGTGAGACCCCCGAAGGCCAGATTACCACGCTGGGCCGCGGCGGCTCGGATTTGACCGCGATCGCGCTGGCCGCCGCGCTCAAGGCCGACCTTTGCCAGATTTACACGGACGTGGATGGCGTTTATACGGCCGATCCGCGCATCGTGAAGGACGCAAAAAAGCTCGAGGAAATTTCCTATGACGAAATGCTCGAACTCGCCAGCCTCGGCGCGAAGGTGATGCAATCGCGGTCGGTGGAATTTGCCAAGAAATTCGCCGTCGTTTTCGAAGTTCGTTCCAGCTTGAATGACAACCCCGGAACCATTGTGAAAGAAGAAACCAAAAGCATGGAAGACGTCATGGTGCGCGGCGTCTCGCTCGACAAGAACCAGGCCAAAGTCACGCTCGTCGGCGTGCCCGACAAACCCGGCGTGGCCGCGCGCATCTTCAAGGCGCTCGGCGACGCGACCGTCAATGTGGACATGATCGTCCAAAACATCAGTCACGGCAGTGGCGTGCCGGCGACCGACCTCTCGTTCACGGTGGACAAGCCGGACTTGCTCAAGGCGCAAAAGGTCATTGACGGCCTGAAAAAGGAACTCGGTTTCCGCGACGTGATCTCCACGGAAAAGATCGGCAAGCTCTCCATCGTCGGCGTCGGCATGAAAAGCCATACCGGCGTGGCGGGAAAACTGTTCGAAACCCTCGCCAACGAAGGTGTCAACGTGGACATGATTTCAACCAGCGAAATCAAAATTTCCGTGGTGATTGATCTGGCGAAGGGCGAATCGGCGATGAAAGCCATCCACGCGGCGTTCATCGGGAATTGAAATAGCCGGAAAACGGCTTGAGAATTTCCACCCTGACCAGGACAACGATGACGCCGGTGTAAACCAGCGACACAATCACGTCGATCAACAATTCCCGGCGCCGGTCCACCGTCGGTTTTTCCGAGAGCATTTTCCGCGCGCCCTTGTGCATGAGTACCAGGCCCAGCACATTCGTCAGCCAGTAACCCAGAATCAAACCGGCCGTGAAGCCCGGCGGGTAAAGGAAACTCACGAGCCAGGCAAAGAGCAGCGCCAACGGGATGTTCACGAACGCGTCGTTCCACCACGACAATGGCGAGAGCAGGTAACCAATGGTCGCCAGAATGCCGCCGGAGATTTTGCGTTTCCAAGCCATGAAGCGGCAGTTTCCCGGCGACGGCTGGAAAGAAGCAAGCGCGAAAATCCAACTTCTGTTTTCTCGTCTACAAAATTTTGTCCGGGAAACAGGATACCAACCACCCGGATTCGAAGAGTATTTTTTGATGGACGCTGGGCGCGAATCGCCTTTGAATTTCTTTAGCCACCTTTCAGCCGATGAAAAATTGTTCCGACTGCGGAAGGGAATACGCCGATGACGTGGGCATTTGCCCGATTGACGGCCAGCCGGTCATTAGTCCGCTGGTAAGCCAGGGGAAGGCTGCGGCCTCGCCACAAGCCGCTCGGCTGGCATTCGATGTTCGGCTGGTTTCTCCCATTTTGTCAGCTGGTAAATACCGGGTCTTTGTCGAACGCAGCGATCTGCTTTTCATCCAGATGGAGGGCGGGTCAAAGTCCGTTTTGGCGGCAGTGGCGCCTTTATTGGGCCCTCTGGGTAACATCATTCCGTTGGTTTTGTGGCTGTTTGCGATCAGGAAAACAAAGGCGAAACGGCAACGATTGGAGGCAGAAGATCCGGAGGAATTGCTGCGCGAAAGCACGTCCAACTTCAAACTGAACCTGGCCGAAATTCGCGATGCCGCAATGGAAGCGCCTGCCCGATTCGCTACCGTCGGAAAGAGCGGACGATTGAACCTGGTCGTGCGGCACGGAGAAAGAATCAGATGCGAATTTGAGAATGCGGCCGAAATGAACAAAGCGATTCAACTGCTCGTGCCGCTGTTGAATTCCACGCTGCGCATGGACGTGGCCTGGAACGGGGAAAAACAGCGATTTGAAAAGAGGAAAAAGGATTTGACCCGCTGAATCCGAGCGGTTATGGTTGCCCCGGTGAATCGTAATTTGAATCTGAGCCTGCTGCTGAACGCGCTGCGGTTGTGCCGCGCTGCGGTCGGGTTCTGATTCGTTGACAAATTTTAGCGGACCCCACTGCCAACCCGGCGGTGGGGTTTTTGTTTTGCCAAACGAAAGCGCTGCCGCCACAACTAGGTACGAACATGCACAAGAATCCGTCAAAGAAATACCGTCCGTTCCCGCCAGTCAGCCTGCCCGACCGGCAATGGCCGAACCGCGTCCTCACCCATGCGCCGCGCTGGTGCAGTGTGGATTTGCGCGACGGCAACCAGGCGCTGGCCGTGCCGATGAATGTCAGCCAGAAACTCGAACTCTTCCAGACGCTCGTGAAAACCGGCTTCAAGGAGATTGAAATCGGCTTCCCGTCCGCGTCGAACACCGAGTTTGCGTTCAACCGCCGGCTCATCGAGGAAAACCGCACGCCGGACGACGTGTGGCTCCAGGTGCTCGTGCAGGCACGCGAAGATTTGATTGACCGCACCGTGGAATCACTCATCGGTGCGAAGAAGGCCATCATTCATCTTTACAATTCCACTTCACCGGCGCAACGCCGCGTCGTTTTTGGCAAATCGGAGCAGGAAATCGTTGAAGTGGCCGTACGCGGCGCGCAATGGATCAAGGACCGTTTGCCGCGGCTCAAGGGTACGGAGGTCATGCTCCAGTATTCACCGGAAAGTTTCAGCGCCACGGAGGTTGAATTTGCCAGGGAAATTTCTGAAGCTGTCATGAAGGTCTGGCAACCGACGCCCGATTGGAAAATGATTTTGAATTTGCCGGACACCGTGGAAGTCGCGATGCCGAACGTTTACGCTGACCAGATTGAATGGATTTGCCGGAACATCAAAAATCGCGATTCGCTCATCGTCAGCGTTCACACGCACAATGATCGCAGCACCGGCGTGGCAGCGACGGAACTTGGTTTGCTCGCGGGTGCCGAGCGCGTTGAGGGCACGCTTTTCGGCAACGGCGAACGGACGGGCAATTTGGACATCGTCACCGTGGCGTTGAACCTTTACCAGCACGGCATCGATCCGAAACTGGATTTTACCGACCTCAATTCGATTATCGACGTTTATGAGCGGTGCACCGGCATGACGGTTCCCGCCCGCCAGCCGTACGCGGGCGAACTGGTCTTCACCGCCTTCAGCGGCTCGCACCAGGACGCCATCCGCAAAGGATTGAATGAATGGAAGGAGAACGGCCGCACGCATTGGGATGTGCCGTATCTCACGATTGATCCAACGGACATCGGCCGCGAATATCGGGAAGTTATTCGTGTCAATTCGCAATCCGGCAAGGGCGGCGTGGCGTATTTGCTCGAAAGCCAGTTCGGCATCGAATTGCCCAAGGACATGCAGCGCGAGTTCGGCCCGATTGCCAACGATGAAGTGGACAAGCTTGGCCGTGAAGTGACCGCCGCCGAATTGAAACAGATGTTCTGGAATGAATATATCGAGCGCACGTCACCCTGGCAGCTCAAGAAATTTGAAACGGAGAGCAAAAATGGCATCGTCAAATGCCGCGCAAAATTATTGTGCGACGGGAAGGTGGTGGAACTCGCCGGCCAGGGCAATGGCCCGTTGGCTGCGTTGGTGCATGGATTCAGCAAGGCGGACGGGCCGAGTTTTGAGATCACGGCTTACAGCGAGCACGCCCTGAGTTCCGGCGAGGAAGCCGCGGCGATTGCCTATATTCAAATCAAACGTAGTGACGGTAAAACCCGCTGGGGTGCCGGCGTGGACACGAATATTGAACTGGCTTCCGTGCGCGCCGTCTTGAGTGCCTTGAACCGGTTGTGATGGCTCTGGCGGCTCAATCATTTCCTGCTCGTCAAAAGGCGGCGGCCTGTTTAGCATCCGGCGTCGTTATGAAATCAGGCCGTCACTTTCTTTTCGGAGTTGCGGGCGTTATTTTCGCCGGCACCGGTCTCCTGGCTGCAGACCTTAAGTCATCCAATACGACCGTTGCTACCCCGCCGGTTTATGTACCGAACTTGTCGAGCGCCTCGGGGCAGTTACCCGACGGGATACTGGCGTGGGACGCGACGACCAAAGAAACCAATGTTATCGCGAATAGCGGTCCGGCGCATTTCGTTTTTAACTTTACCAACGCCTCCCCCAACCCCGTCGTCATTCTGAGTGTGCGTCCGTCCTGTGGCTGCACCACCACGAAATTGCCGCCGTTGCCCTGGACGCTGGCGCCCGGCACCAACGGCCAGCTGGAAGCCACGGTGAACCTGCCCGGCCAGAGTGGCACGTTGTATAAGAGCCTGAACGTCTATACCGACAAGGGCTCCAAATTGCTGCAGCTCAAAATCACCATCCAGCCGTTCGTGATGCCGGCAATGTCGCAAGCCGACCGCGCGCGGAACATGCAGGTTGCGCTGACCGATCGGCAGGCGATTTTCAAAGGGACCTGTGTGACCTGCCACGTGCAGCGCGGTGAAGCCAAATACGGCATGGCGCTTTACGAGGCTGATTGCGCCATTTGTCATGAAGGTGAAAATCGCGCGACGATGGTGCCGGATTTGCATGCGCTCAAAACGCCGACCAATTTCGAATTCTGGCGCATTTGGATTGCGCACGGCAAACCCGGCTCCCTGATGCCGGCGTTTTCAGGGACTGACGGCGGTCCGTTGTCAGACATGCAAATCTCTTCGCTGGCTACTTATCTTAACGAATCCATAAAGAGTCATTGACTGCTGCGAGTTCATTGGTCTGATAGACTCCTCTACCGGATTGTTATTAAGATTTTATCGTTAAGGGAGTTGATGTGCGTTTTTTGGGCGATTTCGCTCTTTTTTACTTGCAAGAATGTATCAAATTGGTACACTTCAAATGTGGATATGACGTACCTTGCCGTTAAGAAGTTCTCCGGAATTTTAGCGTTTTATTTGAAAGTTTGGCGTTTGCGAATGTCTTGGTCGTGGTTTTTCCGTCATTGTTGCAGTCTGGCAATGATTTTAGCGCTGTCGGGGCTTAGTTATTTGCTGTTCAGCCGGTTTGTTATTCAATCCGTCCAGGTTGTAGGTGATAGCATGTACCCCACACTCATAAATTCGGGACACTATTGGCTGGATCGGTATAGCTATTTGGTAAGTGAACCGCAACGTGATGACATCGTTGCCGTTAGAGATCCGCAAGATAATATGCTTCTGGTCAAACGTATCATTGCCACCCCCGGTGAGTTTGTTTGCCTCAAGAATGGCAAGGTTTATGTGGATGGCCGGTTATTGCGCGAACCCTATCTTTTGCCCGGGACGCCCACTTATGCCTACGATCGGGATGGGAACGAAATTATCAGCTTCGGCGACAAATATTTTGTCATGGGCGACAACCGCAACAACAGCCTGGACAGCCGGGTTTTCGGGGCAGTGCCGCGCCAGGATATTCTCGGCAAAGTGATCGAATAAGGTTGGCCGACCAACTCCCGGCTGATTTCGGTAATCCCCGCTTGCGTCCGTTATCTCAGATGCTAGGCTGTCAATCATGACGGTTGAATCGGTTGACGCAACTAAACACGGGCACATTGCCGGGCTGGGCCGGCGCGTGCTGGACGGCGGGAGCATCACCCGCGACGAGGCCCGGTGGCTCTTTCAACTCGAAAACACCGCCGACATTTTTGATTTGTTGTCCTGGGCAAACCGGATTCGCGAGCATTTCAAAGGCAACAAAATCCACCTTTGTTCCATTGTCAACGCCAAGGCGGGCGCGTGCTCGGAGAATTGCAGTTTTTGCGCGCAATCATCGTTCTACCAGACCGGCTCACCCCGATATGGTTTTGTTGATCCGGAACCGGTCCAGGAAGCCGCCGAGGAAGCGGGCAAAAACGGGGTTACCGCCGTCGGCCTGGTCGCCGCCTGGAAAGGCTTGAACGAAGGTCCGATGCTCGACGAGGTTTGCGACCGTATTCGCGAATTGAAAGCCAGCGGCAAAACGCGTCCCGATGTTTCGCTGGGCATTATCAAAAGCCAGAAGGTTGCCGACCGGCTCAAAGCGGCCGGCGTCGAGTGCTACGGTCATAATCTCGAAAGCTCGCGCCGCTTTTTCCCGCAAACCTGCACCACGCATACCTATGATGACCGCCTCGAAACCATCGGTTATTTGAAAAAAGCCGGTATCAAGATTTGTTCCGGCGGCATCATCGGCATGGGCGAAACTCGCGAGGACCGCTGCGATATGGCCTTTGCGCTCAAAGCCGTCGGCGCGAATGTCGTGCCCATCAACATTCTCAACGCCATCAAAGGCACGCCGTTTGAAAATAATCCGCCGTTGCCGGTCATGGAAATTTTGAAGACCATCGCCTGCTTCCGGCTCATTTTGCCGCGGCAGGAAATCATGATTGCCGGCGGCCGCACCGTGAACCTCCGTGACGCGCAAAGCATGATTTTTCTGGCCGGTGCGAGCGCGCTCATGGTGGGCAACTATCTCACCACGCTGAACCAGCCCGTCGAAAGGGATTTGCAGATGCTCAAGGACCTCGGCCTGGATCCCGGCTGGGACCGCCACGGTTTTAGTGATCAGGCCGAAAATGATTGCGGCTGCGGGCAAGAGGGTTGCAGAACAGAAGCCGGACTGATCACGGTGAAATAAATCGACTTACGCGGGAATCTTCTCCCGCTCCCCGCCAACGAAAGGGAATAAATGGCGCAAGAAACGGGTGGGAGCAACCGTTGTCTCGTGGCAATGTGAGAACATGAATGATTACGAACGCATTGCCCGGATGATCTGTTATTTGAACGAACGTCATGCTGAGCAGCCCGATTTGGCGACTTTGGCGGCACGCGCGAGTTTGAGTCCGTTCCATCTGCACCGGCTCTTTTCTGCCTGGGCGGGCGTCACACCCAAGGATTTTCTTCAATGTCTCACGCTGGCTCACGCGAAGGAGTTGCTCCGTAAAGGCGAAAGTGTTCTGGATGTCACGCTGAAATCCGGCCTGTCCGGACCGGGACGACTGCACGATCTCTGCGTGAATCTGGACGCCGCGTCGCCCGGCGAATGGAAATCCGGCGGCGCGGGCTGGACGATTTTGTTTGGCTTTGTGGACAGCCCGTTTGGAGCATGTGTCATCGCCGAAAGCCCGCGTGGCATCTGCCATTTGTCGTTTGTGGAAGACGAAAAGCGGGCCCTGGTCGAACTGCAAAACAATTGGCCACAGGCAAAATTGAAACGGGATAGTTCCGCCGCCGCCCGGCTCGCCGCAAAAATTTTCGCGCGGCCAAACGGTTCACTTACACGACCGGCACTGCGCGCGTTTGTGCAGGGCACGCCGTTTCAAGTACGCGTCTGGCGGGCGTTGCTGCAAGTCCCGCCGGGTGCGCTGACCAGTTATGGCCGATTGGCGGCGGCGATCGGCCAACCCGCCGCCTCGCGGGCCGTGGGCGCCGCCGTGGGACAAAATCCGCTGGCCTATCTCATCCCCTGTCATCGCGTCATTCGCGAGACAGGCGTGATGGGGAATTATCACTGGGGACAAATTCGCAAACGCACCATGGTGGCCTGGGAAAGTTCGCCGCGCATTGAGCCGGGCAATCGAGTTCCGCAACCAGCGTAAAAGGATAAAATTTGTTTGCGTCTTTGCGGGTTTGCGTGAAATTCTCCCCGTGGAAAGACTCGGCAGGAATCACGGTGGTTATCACGGCGAGACGATGGATGTCCGCGCGGTGTTACGGGACATTGAAATCGCAGCGCAGCAACAGGGTTGGACCGTTGAAACATTCGGCCGGCAAGGCGAGTTCGATTTGATCGCCCTCCATCGTGCGCCGGTTTCTTTCCCTAGTCGGCAATCCCCGGACCGCATTTACCTTTCCGCCGGCATTCACGGCGATGAACCGGCGGGACCGCTGGCCGCGTTGCGGTTGCTTCAGGAAAACCACTGGCCGCCGAACGCGGAACTCTGGTTCTGTCCGTGTTTGAATCCTGCGGGCTTTGTTTCGAACCGTCGTGAGAATCCCGAGGGCAAGGATTTAAATCGCGATTACCGGCATTTGGAGACGGCCGAAGTCCGCGCGCACATTGCGTGGTTGGAACGCCAGCCGCGGTTTGACGTTTATCTCTGTCTCCACGAGGATTGGGAATCACACGGTTTTTACCTCTACGAACAAAATCCTGACGGCAAACCTTCGCTCGCGGAAACCATGATTGAAGCCGTGCAAAAGGTTTGTCCGATTGACCCGTCCGAAGTCATCGAGGACCGCCTGGCGAAAGGCGGCATCATCCGGCCGAATCTCGATCCGAATACGCGCCCGCAATGGGCCGAGGCGTTTTATCTGATCATGAACAAATCGCGGCTGGGTTGTACGCTGGAAGCGCCGTCGGATTTCCCGTTGCCGGTTCGCGTGAACGCGCTGGTCGCCGGGGTCGATGCCGCGTTGAAATCGTTCCCTCCGGTTCGTGTATGACTGAATTCAAGGGAATTGCCGGAGTGGAAACGGGGGTTGATTTTGCGGCAAAAAAATTTATCATCATGGGTAAATCGGATGCAGATGGTGAAAACCGGAAAATAACTGCGCCGGTTGTTTCGATTGTGCAAGCCAATGTAGCTCAGCGGTAGAGCAACGGTTTCGTAAACCGTCGGTCGCCGGTTCAATCCCGGCCATTGGCTCCACTCCTTATCGCGTGTGCGGCAAGGTCTTACGAAGGAGACTGGCGCAAACTCCAGTAAAATCTCCAGTAAATTTACTGGAGGTTCAGTTTCTGCACGCGTATTGCGCGCAGAAGCCCACTATGTGAATTGCCGGGCATCGGGTCAGCTAAGAACAAACAGTAGCAAGTTAGGACGAATTCTTTTTGGATTCTCAATGAAGTCTGCCATTATCTTGGCACTGAATTGTTGAACTCAGTCCAAACCGAAAGAACAACTTTGACTAATGGCAGAAAGCCAAAATCCACCAAACTTTGGCTATTATTGATTTTATTGTTGGGGTTTGGTCTCCGGGTCGCCGGGCTGACGTGGGGACAGGCTTTTTGCTATGGCTCGCAGGGCGATTGCTTGGATGCATACAGGGTGGCGGTGAATTATGCCCACGGTGAACCGCGTGCGCAATATATTGGCCAGCCCAATTTCAATGAACACTCCAAACTTCCTGGCCCGCTATGGGCAATGTTTTGTGCCACCGGCCTGCATCTTTGGGGGTCGATTGACGGAGTGGTTTGGGCGATCATTTTGTTGAACACAGCCGCTATTTATCTGACGTATTTGCTGGCGACTCGAACGGTTGGATTTCCCGCAGCCCTGTGGGCGGCTTTACTCGTGGCCACTTCACCCGAGGCGATTGAATTCTCTGTCGTTGTTTTCAATCCGGTGGTCATGTCCTTTTTGGGGACCTGCCTGTTCCTCGCATTGTGGCAGGTGGTGCAGTGGGACCGTTCACGGGCCGCATTTTGGCTGTTATTCCTCCCGCTGATGATGCTGCAATTTCACATGTCCGGGCTGACGCTGATCCCGGTGATAATCCTGGTGCTTTGCTTGAAGCCGGCACGATTGAACGTTGCATGGCTGGTTGGCGGCATCATCGCTGGATTGACCCTTTACCTGCCGTATGTTTTCGGGGAAATGGCGCACGGCTGGGAGAATACCCGCGGCATGATTTTCGGCGGCGGCGGCGGCTATCACCTGGGCGTGTTGCACGTTTTCACCTCGCCGCTGAGTTTCCTGGTTAATTATTGGGGATCGCGGTGGACTTTCAGTCCCACTGAATATCAAGAGATTGGACGGGCCTGCTTCGGCAGTTTCGCCTTGTTGGTGATTTTTAATGTGGTCTCGGCAATCGTAGCAGGGTTGCTGGTCATCGGAGCCTTCAGGGAAGCCCGGAACGCTCTGCGCGGTTTCTGGTGTTCGTCACGCGCGACTTTTGCCCGGTCACCAGGAATGGTCTTCCTAACAATCGGTTTTGTCGTTCCGCTAATGTGCAACCTGGTCAACGGGAAAGTGTTTCACGCCCGATATTGTCTCGTAGAGATCGCACCTTTGTTTTCCCTGGCGGCGGTGGCAGTCGTTCGATGGCTGTCCATGCCTCGCATTCGGCAGATTTTCCTGCCCCCGCTTTTGGTGACACTTAGCGTCAACGTCTGGCTTGTTTTGGCACTATTCCGATATCAGGGAAAGTGCATCGAACAGGGAGCGCCGTTTGCCCCAAGTTTTCACAATCTTGAAAACGTTTACCAGGCCCTGAAAGTTCATGCCGGCACAAACCAGTTGATCCGGGTGGAAGACGACGAGTATATGCGGACAATGCTACTAAGGCGCGGGCCCAATTCTTATCCCCACCAGATTTGTGCATATGTTGCCATCCGTGAATGTGAGAATGCCCTGCCTTCGACGATGCAGACACCCGTGTTGAGTTACGAGATTTTCTTTGCCGACCAGGTCAAACCTGACAGTCCAGCCGTCGCCTACCGTGAACACGGCATTGCCTTGGTCGCTGTCCCGGCCAAGCCGTAAACGACGGGTATCTCACGACGATGAATGTTGAAAACGGTTTAATCGTCTGTTCAATGCCACGGATTCCCGCAAGCTTTCAAACTCCTGAAGACGCCAGCTGTCTTCAAAGCCGGGATGAACGACCAAGATTCCATTTGGCTTACGCAAGCAATCTGCGAATTTTGGCAGATAGCCGGGGTATCTGCGCCACTGTTTGAAATTATAAATGCCAGCGAAACCGTCATTGGTCGGCACCTTTGCCGCGCGCAAGGCACTTTGCATCCGCCTGCCGAATTCGCCGATGACAACAGCTTTCATCCAAGGCAATTTTTGACGACGGATTGCGCTGACTGATATCCGTGTATTTCGGACATACGGGCGGTGTTCAAGCGGCAGGCTCCGTACAAAATCCGCCAAGACCACGCGCACGCCGGGCAATTGATGCGCGTGCAGATGCCCGTCAATATGATCCGGACATCTTCCGCATTTCGTGACGAAAAGTTCATATTGAACTGAGATCTGTCGGAAAATGTCCTGCGGGTTAATTCTTCCGAGCACGGCGCGCCGGAACAGCAATTTAAATTCAGGAAGTTTGCATTCTGCCGGTGGAAGCGCCGATGGCAACCCCTCATCGGTCAGACAAAGATGCAGGCCGATGTCCACCTTTGCCTGGTGCGTAAGCAACCCACTCAACACTTTAGCGTCGCATCGTTTGAACAACACCATGCAGGAAACCGCGCTCAATTTGTTGAGGCTGCAAAGTTCGAGAATCGCCCGGTCGATGTCTTCGCGCAGGCCATAATCATCGGCGCATACAATCATTTTACATTCTTGCGTCAGGTTGGAGTGCAGATGTACTTCACTGTTTATTCGGAATGTCTGTTGCTTTTGTCAAGCGGGCAATGTTTCATTCCGGGGTGCCCACTTCCTGCCTATTCGTCATCAATGGCCTTGGCCTTGGCAATAGCACTCGCTGTCATGCAGTCATCGAGCAACTTGCCGCAGCGGGTTGTCGTATTCATGTGCTGACTTCCGGAAACGGCTTGGCTTATTTTGAGGGCAGAAAATGCATTGAATCCCTCCACTCGATGGAATCATTCTTTTATACTAAATCCCGCGGCAACATTAGCGGCTGGGCTACGCTCAAATCCATCGGTGCCCTGGCCAAACTGGCCAAAGCCAAGCGCGAATCTTTGGCCGAGCTGTTGGGCAAAGTGGATCCAGATGTTGCGGTGATTGATTCTGAATACGCCATTTCCCCCCTCCGTCACCGCCGCATTCCCATCATCGCCATCAACAATTCGGAAGTGGTCGTCACCGAGTTTCTCAAGCGCCGTCGCCAAGCAAAAAGAGTCAGAAGCCACTTTTGGTTGGTTGAGTTTTCCGACTATTTGTTCCACCGACATTATTGTGATCTGGTGTTGAGTCCCTTTCCTGCTCGCACGGCGACTCGTCATCCAAAATTCCGTCGTATCGGCCTGGTCGTCCGCCCCGCCGTTAAGGAGCTGGCGGCGACCGCTTCACTCGAAAATGCCTTGTCGCCACGCGAACTCCGCAGGGTCGTTTTCATGTTGAGCGGCTCAGTGCATGCCACCCAGGTCAATTTCAATGGGCGTCAATTTCCCTTCGCCGTTGAAGTTGTTGGGCGGTCAGGTGAATCGCACGGCAATGTCACGTTTCACGGACGTCAGCTGAACAACGCTACGTTGCTCGCTAGTGCTGACGCCCTGGTCATCAACGGCGGTTATTCCGCGCTCTCGGAAAGTTTTGCCTTTCGCAAACCCACTTTCGTTCTGCCTGTGCCCGGCCACGCCGAGCAATTCATCAATGCCAGCCTCGCGTCCGACCTTGGTCTGGGCTTCAGTGTCACGGAGCAGGACGTGTTGGATCGCCTTCTGGAAATGCACCGGCAGGATTGCTGGATCGGACGCAAACCGATGCCGCCGGCTTTTGAAATCAATGGCGCTGTGGAAGCGGCCGAGGCCATTCTTGCCTCTGCATCCGCCAGTCAGAAGAAAATAATCGTGTAGAGGCCAGCCGTATTTTTACAACCTAAACTCCTAAGAGCATCCTCGCTGCTTTGCAGGATGATGTTAATCTGGTCATCAATCAGTAGGTCGACACATACACCATTGACTCAATACGTCCGGACAACCGCATTTCACAAAGAGGCAACGAATTATGGTTCGTTGCATTCGGCGGTTCTGGCTGTTATTTCGCCGATTTCTTGATTGGGTCATATCCCAAATACGCGCTGATACGAGCGTGATATGGACTGGTTGGAAACCCTAAAATGGGGGAGTGTGATGCGTGTTGCGTGAAGAGCAAAAACCTTCAGTGAAATCTTCAGTAAGAGAGTTAAAACCAGTTAAGCCGAATTGTAAAAGAGTATATTGAAATTGTTCGGCGTACCATGTAGTTTTTACCCGAAAAACGGGCATTAGCCGTTCGATTCCGACCCTCGCCT
>JANWKE010000001.1 GCA_025451535.1 Verrucomicrobiia bacterium | reverse complement strand
GGAGAGGGAGAAAGTCTCCCGACACTAATAAGCAGTAACTGGACTGTCGTTTGATTGTGCATGCCCACTCGCACTCGACAGCCCGCCTTCCGATTGTTAGCGTTCGGCCATGAACGTTCTGGTCACCGGCGGCGCGGGCTTTATCGGCTCCCATGTCTGCGAGCGGCTGCTGGGCGATGGCCACGCGGTCTGGGCCCTGGATGACCTCAACTCGTTCTACAGCCCGGCCATCAAGGAAAAAAATCTCAAGGAAATCTCGGCGCTCGGCAAACCGTTCACCTTTCTTTCCAAGCATTTGTCCGACATCCGGGCCCTGGAAAATCTGTTCGGCCAGGTCCAATTTGACCAGGTCATCCATCTCGCCGCCCGTGCCGGCGTCCGGCCCAGCCTGGATGAACCGGAATTTTTCCAGCAGGTCAATGTCGAGGGCACGGTCAATGTGCTGGAAGCGGCGCGGCGGCACGGGGTGAAAAAGGCCCTGCTCGCCTCTTCCTCCTCGGTTTACGGCGTGAACACCAAGGTGCCGTTCGCGGAAAGCGACCCGGTGTTCTCAGTCATTTCGCCGTACGCCGCCAGCAAGCTGGCCTGTGAAGCCCTCGGCCACGTCTATCATTACGTTTACCGGATGGACGTGGTGATGCTGCGATTTTTCACCGTTTACGGCCCGCGCCAGCGGCCGGACCTGGCGATTCACAAATTCGCCAAGCTCATCCACACGGGCAAACCGATCCCGGTTTATGGCGACGGCTCCACGGAGCGCGATTACACCTACATCAGCGACATCGTGGACGGTGTCATCGCCTGCACGCAAAAGAAGTTTGGTTACGAAATTTTCAATCTCGGCGGGTCGCAGACCGTGAAATTGAGCCGGCTCATCGAATTGCTCGAAGCCGCGCTCGGCAAAAAAGCCATGATTGACCGCCAGCCGGCTCAGCCCGGCGACGTGCCCCGTACCTACGCGGACATTTCCAAGGCGCAACGGCTGATCGACTACCGGCCCCGCGTCAAAATCGAGGAGGGTATCCCCAAATTTGTAGATTGGTTTCGCCAAAATCAGTGATAGACTGTCTCCGTCATGAGTTTACCAACGTCGTTTAATCGGCCAACCCTGAACGAGGCGCTGGACGCCTGGAAACAATTGCTCACGGCGCGCGGTCTGGGCGCTGAAATGCGCTGGATTTTCGAGGAAAATCTTTGCTTCGAGAAATCACGCGCCGCGCAAGGCGGTTTTCACCTCGGTTTCCAGACCAAATTCTCGCCGCCGCCCGAGGACGCGCTGGACCTCGCGTTCGAACACTTTTGTGAAGCTGACAAGCGCATTGTTTTCTACCGGCTGGGTAACAATCTGGGAAAATCCATTTGTGTTCTGTTGTGCGACCCGTGGTTTGAAAACAAAGGCGAAGCCGACGGTTTTCTACGCCACGACGAATGGCGCGTGTCCTTTCATCCCGGCCAGGCAGACGAAATCGAGGAAATCACCGATTTGAGCCGCTGGTTGCGCCGGGTCAGGCATGGCCGCGCCTTTCACGATCTGGATTTTGCCATGACGCTGGCGGCCATTGACGAAATCAAGGTTCACGGCCGCGTGCTCATGCCTTACGAACGCTTCGCTTCGACGATGCTGAACCGCCTGCGCCGGTTCCTGGGCCAGCCGGCTTAACGCATTTTCGGCGGAAGCGAATTTCTCGGCGGCGCGTTGGTGGTTCCCTTGTTCTCCTTTTTAAACGCGGAACGAAAGAGCCAGTGCCGTTTCAGTCCCTGAACAAAATCGTCGGCATCACCCACGGTTTTGGAGACGACCCCCAGCATATTCGTGTTCGCCTGGACCTGCGCGTTGAGGTTGCTGGTGATATCGGCCAGATGATCCAACGTCAGGGACAGGAGGAGTAAATTGGTATCCACATTGGCAACTACGGACTGCGTCTGCTGCGCGCCGTTGGTGCCGAGCATCCAGACGCCGAGGCCGCCGGGTTCACGCAGTTGCGCGCCAAGCACGGCGAAATTTGTCAGCAACGGCCGCGTTTCAACAACCGTGACGTTGAGATTCGAAGTAGCGTCCGCCGTGTGGTCCAACACCGCGGCAATCTTATTCGTCAGTGCCAGGACATTCGGCAAGGCCTGTTGCACCTGCAAGATCATGGCCTGCAACTGGTCGGAAACAGGCGGCGATTCCACGGCGTGTATCCAGGCGCTGTCATCGCCGGGCGTGAAAATTTTATAACGGTGCAAGCGTCCGTTCCACGATGCCACGATGGAATGCCTGTCTTTTTCCTGGTTGTTGTAGGCATAGACGGAATTGGATTCGAGATTCATCCCCGCGAGGACCTGCAAATTGGATTCGTCCAGCATCGTGTAAGCGCCGAAGACCAGATTGGAATTCGCGTCAAGGATTTCTTGCGAAAGCTGCCACTGGCCGGGTTCCTGCGAAACCAGTTGTTTCAGGTCGTCAACGGTCTTCACGGAGACGGGTTGCGTGACGACCAGCGCGTATCCGTTTGTTCCCCGCGTCACTTCGAGCTGCCGTTTGCCGAGAAAATCCGCCGCATTCACTTTCAAATACGAACCACCGGTCCAGAGATAATGGAAATACGGGTCCAGGATTTCGAATTCCACCCGCACATTGTGGGCATCGCGCGGAGGCATCGCATGGATGAGCGTGATTTGCCCGACTTGAAATCCCATCATGAGCACCGGGTCGCCCACATTCAAACCCGCCGAGCTTTGGACGTAAGTATGGAATTTGGCCTTGATGACGAACCAGCCTTTGCGCTCCGCCGTGTGGTAGATGTAATAGCCGAAACCGAACAACAGCAGCGCCGTCGCCACAAAAACAAACCAGCCCACCGCGCGTTCCATGCGGCTCAGGCGCGTGCGCAGTTGCGGGGTCAGGTCTTGCAGTGCCATGGTTCGATCGCTTCAGATTGTTGTTTCCAGCGGGACGGCCAGCAATTCTTTCACCACCGGGTCGTTCGCGGATTCTACATCGTTCCAACCGCCAAGGGGAAAGAATTTTTTGTCGCGCAGCAGCGCGAATTTTCGATCCGCATTCCGCCAAGGACGCAAGTCATCGGTCGTCACCACCACGGTCATCGGCCGGCCGTCACACCAATCGTGTCCGCGCGCTAACCGGTCGAGACACCGCAACCACCAATGCAGGTGCCGCGTGCCCAGACCGGCCAGCGGATTGTCCAGCAGTAACACTTGAGGTTTGAGAATCAACGCGCGCGCCAGGGCCACCCGCTGGCGCCAGTTGTCGCTGACACTCGTCGGTGCCAGGTCGGCCAGGGGCGCCAATTCCAGCAGTTCCAGCAACGTTTCGACTGCCTGCGCCGCCGCCGCGGGCGTCAAATCGCGATGATACTGCAGCGGCAACGCCACGTTCTCCCGAATCGTGAGTTGATTGAACAACTGGCCACCGGCAAAAACCAGGCCGACGCGCAAACGTTCCGCCAGTTTTGCTTCACCGAACATCCGGGTATCCGTCCCGAACAGTTTGCATTCGCCCTTTACCGGTGCCATCAGCCCGGCGGTCAGCATCAGCAAATCACTTTTGCCCGCGTATGGCTGGCCGGCCACCGTCCAGAATTCCCCCGGTGCCACCGTCCAGCTTACCTCTTCCAGCACGACGAAACTGATGTCGCGCATGGCGCCGACGCTCACCTCGCGCATCTCAATCACTGCCGCGTTTTCGGTTTCGCTCATGTGACGAGGTAAAGCAGGATGAACAACGTATCAATCAGGACACACACAATGACGCCTTGTGTAACGGCGCGCACCGCAACGCGTGAAACGTCATCCAGCCGCAATGGCTGCGCCAGGCCGTGATAACACGTCACAATGGCAATAAAGAATCCGAACGCAATGGTCTTTAGTGCCAGCAACACAAAATCCAGCCAGTTGAGCGCCTCGGTGATCTGCTTGTAATAATCGCCCGGCGTCAGCGGCACGTCCTGCAAAAACGCGAACAGATAGCCGCTCGCCAGCGCGCCAATGATCAAATAAACCGTCAGCGCGAAGACGCCCACGGCCATGCCAAGGACGCGCGGCACAATCAGGTAATGCACCGGGTCAATGCCCAGCGCTTCCAACGCCTCGACTTCGCCCATCGCCCGCGCCGTGCCGAGTTCGATCACGTGCGCCGTGCCCACACGCGCCAGCACCAGCATGGCCGCCAACAACGGCCCCAGTTCGCGCACCACCACAATCACCATCGTCGAACCGAGATAACCGGTGGCCCCGACCCGCGCCAGGGCCGAAACCGTCTGGCCAATGACGAGAAATCCCAGCGCCAGCGCCACGAACAGGAACATGGGCAACAGCGCCACGCCCGCCCGGGCAATTTCCCGCCGGATCCGCGGCCTGATCACGTTCCGGGCTGTGCGGGATTTCCGCAAAATCACCCCCAGCGTGATGAGCGCGAACGCCACCAGCCCCTGCAAGGTCAGTAAAAAAAGGAACAATTTCCGGCCTAGAAAATCCGAGTAGGATTTTGGCAACGGCGCGCGGCGAAATATCTGCGTGTCCGTCAACGCAAACGCCTTTGCCAGATTTTCACGCATGAGCCCAGCGTAGGACTGTGCCGGTTTTGAGACAAGGCGTGAAATTCACGCGTTCCGACGCGGTGGAGGTGTCAAATCTCAGGACTGTGCGTTCCGAACCTGGTCGTTTCAGGTCATTGTCCGGTTGGTATAACATGGCCCGAGCCATGCTGGAAGATCGACTATGACTAAGATCGCTTACAGCGAGAGCGAAAGCGGTAATGTCGTACGCACCGCGGTCGTTCCTGCCAACCGTTCCGAACAGGCCAGATTCGGCACGCTCGATAGCACCATTATCGTCGTCATCCTTCTGTGCTTCCTCGCGTGCATTGCCGGACTGATCTATTATCCGCTGACCCATTAATCAGCAGCTGGCTTCGGAACGATTTTATGGCCTGAACAGGCTGCTTGCAGCCTCACGAAAAAACTATCCTTGGGGCGGGGCCTCGTAGCAAAATTCCCGCGATGGCACTCCGTGAAGCCAAAGCCCGCCACGCCCGACTCGCCGACGAAATCCGGCGACACGATCACGCCTATTACGTCGAAGGCCGGCAACTCATCACCGACCGCGAATACGACGAGCTCTTCAAGGAATTGCAGGACTTGGAGAAACAATTTCCCGGGCTCGTTACGCCCGAATCACCGACACAACGCGTCGGCGGTGCGCCGAGCGAGAAGTTCGTCCGGGTCAAACATCTCGTCCCGATGCTCTCGCTCGACAAAGTCCAAGCCGCCGAACATCCGACCAGCGTCGAGGTACCGAATCGCGACGAACGCAATCGCCAACAGGATGAAAACACGTTGGCCGAACTACGTGACTGGGATGCAACCCTCTGCAAACATCTCGGACGCGACCGGATTCAATACATCATGGAACCGAAGGTGGACGGCGTATCCATCAGCGTCCATTACCGAAATGGTAAATTCGCCCTTGGCGTCACACGCGGTGATGGCACGGAAGGCGATGACATCACAACGAATCTCAAAACGGTCCGCGCGATTCCACTGGAATTAAAGTTGAAGAATCCCCCTGCCCTGCTCGAAGTGCGTGGTGAAGCTTACATGCCGGTAAAGGAATTCGACGCCATCAACAAGAAACTCGAAGCCGAAGGGGAAAAACCGTTCCCCAATGCCCGCAACGCCACCGCTGGCACGCTCAAGCAACTCGACCCGAAGCTGGTTGCGCAACGCCCGATTCGCGCCGTGTTTTACGCGACCGGCAAGGTGGAAGGCATTGAGTTCAATAAACATTCCGAAATGTTGGAAGCGCTCGCTCAATTTGGTTTGCCCACGCAAAAACTCTGGTGGGTCTGCAACGGCATCGAGGAGGTTTTGAAAATCTATCGCGAAAAGGTCGTCGCGCATTACGATGAGGACAAAGACCTGCGCCGGCAGTTGCCGTATGAGATCGACGGCATTGTGCTCAAGGTCAACACCCTCGCCGATTGGGCACGCGTTCCCGGCCGTGCCCGCGCGCCGGGCTGGGCCATCGTCCACAAACCCGTGCCGTGGATCACGCCCGCCGAAACCGTGCTCAAGGCCATCACCGTGCAGGTCGGACGCACCGGCGTACTCACGCCGGTGGCCGAACTCGAACCGGTCTTTGTCCAAGGCTCGACGATTTCGCGCGCCACGCTGCACAACGAGGACGAAATCCGCCGCAAAGACATCCGCATCGGCGACACCGTGGTCATCCGCAAGGCCGGCATGGTGATCCCCGAAGTGGCCGAGGTGGTGAAAACCAAACGTCCGCCCGGCGCGAAGGAATTTGATTTGTTCAAATTTGTCGATGGCAAATGTCCCGCGTGCGGCGGGCCGATTGCGAAGGAAAAATTAAAATCGTCGCGCGCTGCCGAAATCGGAGGGACGAGTTACACGAGTCCCAAATTAAAATCGGGAAGTCAGGGACTCGTGGAGCTCGTCCCTCCGAATGGAGAAGAAGAAGTTGCCTGGCGTTGCCAGAACATCGCCGGCTGCCCGGCACAGCAAACCCGGCGCGTCGAATATTTCGCGCACCGCAAGGCCCTCGACATCGAGTCGCTCGGCGGCATCGTCGCCGAAAAACTCGTCGAACGCGGTCTCGTCAAGGAACCGCTCGACCTGTTCGATTTGAAACTGGAGCAACTCGCCAAACTGAATCTCGGAACGGAGGATGAGCCGCGCGTGTTCGGTGAGAAAAATACGACGAAAGTTCTGGAAGCGCTCCAGCGCGCCAAAACCGCGCCGCTCTCCCGCTGGCTCTTAGCTCTTGGAGTACCTAGTGTTGGAGAAACAACTGCATATCAAATAGCCCAAATCCACAGAGACCTTGAGGAAATCTCTCGCTCTGAGATTTTGAAACAGTCTCTCCTGCTTTATGAGAAAGTAGAGGAAGCAAAATTACTGAGCCCAGATTCGATGATTAACATGGGACCGATTCGAAAAGAGCGGATCGCTAAAGAGAAAATACTGGATTCCGAAACAGATGTTGTGAAGCGGCAACAATTGAAAGCTGAAATTGAGCGATTATCCGCGCAAGAAAAGGAAGAGTGGAGGCAACGAATTGAACAACAGACCAGAGTAAATAATCAGATTGAAGAACTTGTCGCAAATCTTCAAAAAGCTGGCGTTGTTCTAAAGGTCGGAAAAAAGGAAAAGCAGAAGAAGAAAAACAAAGAATTGGCTCCGCCAGTTCTAGAAGTCACTGCGGATATTGAATTGGAGGGTGCTCGCAATTTGCTCCGTTTTTTTGAGACTCCAATCGGAAAGAAAATCCTTAAACGCCTCCACACACTTGACATTCACCCAACCGAATCGTCGTCTAAAAGAACACAGATTGAGACGACACCACTTACAGGTAAGACTTTCGTTCTCACTGGCACACTGCCAACACTTTCTCGTGATGAAGCATCTGCAATGATTCGTGAAGCTGGCGGAAACGTAACCAGTGCGGTCAGCAAGAACACCGATTTTCTCCTCGCTGGAGAAGAAGCGGGTTCGAAATTGGACAAGGCAAAAAATTGGGGGGTAAAAATTTTGACGGAGCAAGAATTTCTAAAAATGTTAGGAACGAATGTGGAACCAAAATCGGCGACGTAGCAAGGCTCGCTGCTTTGAGGATAGAACCGATGCGCACATATTTATTGAAAGACTATCTTCCTGCCTGGCACTTCGATCCCGCCACGAATCGTCAATTGAAGGTTCTGCGCTTCTTCGGTGTGCCAATAGATCCGGCTCCATCAAAAGGTCGTGCTGGGGGCATCATCGGCAAACTGTTTTCGGATCCCGTCAACAAGCATTTGTGGACTGCATACATCTACATCACGGGTGATGAAGATGATTCCACCACCGAGTTGCGTCCGCATGGCTTCAAGAATTTTATCCTGCTTTGATGAGCTAGGGCCTTTTACAAAAAAGAACCATCCCAAAAATCCTGCAACCAAAATTGCAGTGCCTGTATGTAAGATAGGATTGTAATACCAAGGAACATTTTTAATTCGGCCAGCCGTGAATAAGAAATGTCTCCGGAGCCGCAGTGGTTTTGCGAAGCGGTACGAATCGTCGATTTCTCCATGAGTTTTTGCTGTGTAGAATCAGCATATTAGCTTATCATATAAACTCTTATGGAAAAGCGTCGCTTAAGGTCCTTCCGACTGCCGGCAATTATCTTCTTTATCGCAACCGTAATCTCCCCGGTCGGTTTTGCCGGTTCGGTTGCGGCCCCGTATGAAATCGGAACGTGGGAGGGATTCCGCCCGGCAGCCGTTTCCTATACCTTTGATGATAATTTACCCAATCAGTACGCCATCGCGGTTCCGATGTTTCATGCCGCCGGTTTCAAAATGACCTTGTTTACTGTGGTCAATACCTGGGTTGGCACCTTCACCTGGGCACAGGCGCAAACCGCCGCAGCGTACGGTGACGAAATCGCCAGCCACACCATGACGCATCCCAATTCCGGCCTGACTTCGGTGTCAGCCACGCAGCTGACCAACGAATTGGCGCTCTCCCAGTCCAACATCAATTATCGCATCACCAACGAGCTTTGCGTCACTCTGGCCTATCCCAGTTGCATCGTTCCCAACGAAACCGTCGTTGCACAATACTACATCGCCGCCCGGGGCTGTTCCGGGCAATTGGTGTCCAGCACACCCTCGGATTTCATGAATATCAGCTCGTTTGTTTGCGGCTCGGCGGGATCCATCCAAACGCCGGCCCAATTTAACAGCCTGGCCGACAACGCCGCGTCGGCCAATGCCTGGTGCGTGTATCTGATTCACGCGCTGGACAACGATAACGGCTATTCCCCGCTGCCGAGCGCCACGTTGCAGGCCAGCATCAATTATATGAGCACCAATCAGAATAAATTCTGGGTGGAAACGTTCGGCAATGTCGTTCGCTATATCCAGGAACGCAACGCGTCGTCGGTTGCGGAAACAGCCAATTCGGGAAACAGCATTACAGTTCAGGTGACCAACAATCTCAATAACCTGATTTATAACTATCCGGTCACGTTACGCCGGCCGGTGCCGGCCAACTGGCCGGCGGTTGCGGTCTTACAAAACGGCCGGCCGATAACTGCGAAATTCGTTACCGTCAATACAACCAATTGCGTGATGTTCGACGTTGTACCCAACTGCGGGGAGATAGTTCTCTCAAAGACGGTCTTGCCGTTTGCTCTCAGCAACCCGGTGCTGACCGCTTCTGCCAGCTTGAGTTTTCGGCTGAACGGCCAAACCGGTGTGACCTACACAGTCTACTCCTCAACGGATTTGATGAGCTGGTTGCCGGTCCAAAGCAACACGTTGGTGGATACCTCCGCCGACTTTACGGTCGATGCTTCCGGTGCGTCCCGGTTTTACCGCGCCCAGTGGGTCCAATAGTCGATCCTTCCCGAAAAACCTCAAGCCCCGTTGGGGGGCATATTCCGTTCGTTTTCCAGATGATGTCGCTCCTGACGGAGCTTTATTCGTTTTGGGATTTTTAACTACAAAGATTTCAGCCCTACGGGCTTCCGGAGCTCGGCCACCGGTGGAATTCCGCCGTTGACTTTGGCGTGTAACTTTCCAGACTCCCGGTCCGTCAAGTACGGCACTATGAAAATTAACTACAGGAAAACGTCCGCGAAATCCGCGGTTTTAGTCACTGTTCTGGTCTGCGGCGTCAGCCTGCGCGCCGCCACGCCGTCAACACCACAAACGTCAAGCGACGGCGTCACCGGCCTGTACCAATTCCAAACCGTCGCGATGAGCAATTTTTCGGAAGCGAAGGCGCTGACCCGTGCTTATCGCATTCTGGCCACCGGCGATCACGATTACAAAGGCCACCGCGTGAAGGCCATGCACCAGATTGAAGCCGCGGCCAAATTACTGGGGGTAAATCTGGGCGGCGATGCCAAAGACCGGCAGAAGCAGGCACTTTCCGATGACAAACTGCGCGACGCCCGGGGGCTGCTCGAAATTGTGCTCAACTCAGCCGAAGTCAAAGCCCAACCGCGCATCAGCAAGCACATCAGCGAAGCCGTCAGCGAAATCGACGTCGCCTTGAGCATTCGTTGACCAGAACCGCAGTTTTTGAAAATTGGAGTCGATTCAAAGTTGGCGCGACCCGTTGGCGCCAACTTTTTTTATTTCGCCGTGAGTCCGTCCAGCATTGGTGAATTCCGAATCACCACATTTTGGACGGAATCAAATTTCGCTGCCGGCACACCGGAGGCGAGCTGGGCCTTGAAATTATCAATCTCCAGACCGTCCACATCCACACATTCAATGGCGGGCCGCAGGTCATCCTGGTCAAAGCTCTCGCGGATATTGGCCAGGGCCAGGTCATGGACGTGCCGTGCAAACAGTCCGTAGGCGGGCAGGGCGCCGAACTGGGCGGGTTCGGGATAACCGGGACCGAGCTCCGGTTGCACGCGCTCGGCCTGGGCCTTGGTCCCGCCGCCCTTGAATTCGAGCCGGATATTCTCGAGCCGGACGCCTTCGATGGGATGGCCGGGCAGCCCGGTGATTTCGATGCCGGCTCGCGGATCCACGCCGGTGGCGATGACGTTGGAAATGAAAATGTTCCGCATCCGGCTGGGGACGGTCACATCCGGACCGCGATTACGTTCGCCGGTGGTCAGGTAAATCGGACAGGCGATGACATCCATCATGGTGATGTTGTTGATGGTAATGTTTTCCATCAGACCGCCGTCCACCTCCTCCAGTGCCAGTCCGTGGCAGTTCCGAAAGGTGCAGTTGGCGACGGTCACATTGCGGAAGCCGCCGTTGGCTTCCGTTCCGAATTTGATCCGGCCGGTCCCGCCCCGGGTCGGTTTCATCGTGCCGTCGAGCAGTGTGCCTTCCTGAAAACCGGACACCTGACAATTCACAATCGTCAGATTTTCCGTGATGACATTCCGGCCCAGCGCAAACGTGCTCTTCGGGCACAGCCCGTCGTCGCGCGGCGAATTGATGCGACAATTGGAAACCATCGTGTTGCGGCAGCAATCAATGTCAATGCCGTCGCGGTCGGTGTCCATCGTCACGTTGTCCACGGTCAGGTTGTCACAGCCTGTGACCAGGATCGCGAAATGGCCGCCGTGAAAAATCGTGACGTCGCGCAGCAGCACGTTGCGGCACAGCTTGAGCGCAATGGCTTTGTTGCCGAGCCGGGAAGGCGGGAAATTGGTGTCCAGGACGGGCGTGCGATTGGTTGGCTTCCAACGGGAAAACCCGCACATCTCGTCGAGCAACCGATCGTCGCGCACCAGCCCGCCGCCGTTGATCATGCCCGGACCGGTGATGGCAATATTCGTGAGATTTTCACCCCAGATAAGACTGTTATGAAAATAGGTATGGCCACCGTCCTGGTACGCCTGGCCTTGCCACGGTTCCGTTGGATCATAGGCATTCATCGCCTGCGGCGCGCCGAGAATCACCGCCCCGGCGTCCAGATACAAATGGATGTTGTTCGTCAGATGAATGCTGCCGCACAGAAACGTGCCCGCGGGAATAAAAACCGTTCCGCCACCGGCAGCAAAGGCGGCGAGAATCGCCTGATTGATCGCCGGGCTGTCCAGATTCGTGCCGTCGCCGACGGCACCATAGTTGCGAACGTTGAAAACGGTTTTGTCAGTTGGTGAAGCAGCGGCCGACAGGAGGAAACAAAAGGAAATGAATATGGCAAAAGTGCGCGTTTTCATTTTCCGATTCTGGCCGATTCCGCCGCCGTTGGCAACCGTCGGTAAAACCAGGCGCAAGCCATCAAGGTGACACGACGCGGTAGAAACGCACACGATAATTGGTGGCTGAGTGATCGGTGAACGAGAACGGTGAACTGGTGGCGGTGAAATTTGTCAGGTCGGTCCATACCATGGGCGCAACCAGGTTGGTGGCGGCCTGAATCCGATAGCTGAAATTGGTCTGCAAGGTGAGGCTGAAGGCAAAGCCGTTGGTGCGCGACTGATACGGCCCGGTGAATTGGACCGATGGCAGCGGTACATTGGTGGCCAGCACGGCGGGGCTGAATTCACTGGTGTCACCGCCGGCCGAGGTCGCGGTGGCGGTGAGGTATTGCCCGGCGTAGTTGCCGACCATGTTGGTGTAAGTAAACGAAGCGTTGCCCGAGCCGTCCGTTGTCGCACTGGCGGCGCCCAGGTAAAATTGCCCTTCGCCGGGATTGGCCGAAAGATTGCGATAGAGGTCAATGGAGAAAGTCTGGTTGGCCACACTGTTCAAGGTGCCGGAAATAATCGTGCTGCCGCCCTTGCCCACGGCGTTGGTAATAACGGGAAAATTCTGAAGGTTATTGGCGCCGTTCACCACATCAATGCCCAGGCCGCCATTGCCAAAGATGGAATTGCCGCGGACGGAAATTGCCGCCGTATTGGTGTCACTGATCAGAACACCATCGTTATAATTGAAGGCAATCCGGTTGCCGGAGCCGGAGTCGTCGGATTTGAGGCCGATGATATTGTTGGTCGCCCCGCCGAAAATGATGAGCCCGGTGGCATTGGGCAAAGCATTGGTGCCGGTGACGTCCGTCCCGATGTCGTTCCCTTCAATCCAATTGCCGGTGGTGCCGACGTTGTCAATATAGACGCCGTAACCGAAGAAGCCGGAAATGACATTGCCCGCTCCGGCGACGCTGCTGCCGATGATGTTATTGGTTGCACCCGCAAAGATGATAACGCCCGCGAAAGCGCTGCCGACTGCATGGGTGCCATCCGGGCTGATGCCGATGTAATTTCCCTCGACCACGTTGCCGCTGGTGGCCGGATTGGCGAGATAAACGCCATAGTAATTGCCGGAAATAACGTTGCGCGCGCCGGGCACGGTACCGCCGATGATGTTGCCGGGCGTACCGAACGGCAGATAGACACCCGCCAGGCCGTTGGGGACAGCATTGGTGCCGGTGATGTCGGTTCCAATGTAATTTCCCTCAACCAGGTTGCCGCTGGTCATGTTGCCGGCAAAGAAAACTCCGGCGGGGGCGTTGCCGGAAATGACATTGCGCGCGCCGGCGAGGGTGCCGCCGATGATGTTGTTGGTCGCGCCGCCGTCCAGAAGGACGCCGCCATAACCGTTGCCGTTGCCGAGGCCGTTGGTGCCCGCGGCATCCAGACCGATGAGATTGCCCTGGACTGAATTGCCGTTGGCAACAGGATTGGCGATGTCTATGCCGTATTGGGCATTGCCGGAAAGTACATTGCCGGCGCCGGCACCGGTGGCCCCGATGACGTTCCGGGTGCCGCCAAAAAGGGCAACACCACTCAACCCATTGCCCAGCGCGGTTTCACCACCGGCGTTCACGCCGAGGTAATTTCCCAAAATGACATTGCCCGTCGTATTGGTCAGGTAAATGCCGTATTGTGAATTGCCGGAAATGACATTCCGCGCCAGCGCGTTGGCGCCGCCGACGATGTTTCCACTGGCGCCGTTGAAGATGAGAATCCCCTGATAAGCGTTCGGCGCAGCGTTGGTGCCGGTGGCGTCCAAACCGAACCAGCAGCCGGAGATGGTGTTGTTTGTCGCGTCGGCGTATTCCAGCGTCAGGCCGTTCCAGTTGAACCCCGAGAACGAAAGGTTTTTGATCTGGTTGTTCGCCGAGTAAATCAGGAAGGTGTCCGACGTAAAGGTTTCGGGCAGAATTTGTGAACCGTCCACGAAGATAAGCGGCTGGCCGGCAAAACCCGGCTGAGTGGAACCGTCAATCACGGTACCATTTGCGACCAGCGGCGGCAGCATGCCGGTGAGATGGATATTGAAAACGCTGTTGCTGTAGCCCGGATCGCTCGTCGGAATATCGAAGCGGATCGTGGTGCCGGGATGATCGGTGGCATAATAAATCGCCGCCCGCAAACTGCCGGGGCCGACATCGGCGGTGGTGGTGACGATATTGGTAAGCGGCACCGTGGGCGGGCCGTAGAGATACGCCAGCGCCGCACGGTCACCGGGGCTGAGGCCATAATTGCCCAGGCGGAATTGATAGCGGGGAAAGTAGGGCGGCCTGGGTTGTTGCGTGGCGAGCACGCCGCGATTGGTCGAGTCAAAATCCCAACCGAGGTGCATCACGGATTCAAAATCGTAATTTCCATTCGTGACGCTGGTGGGATCAATGGTAAACCAGTAAATATTGGTTGGTTCGTCGGCAATATTGTTCGTCAGAACAGCAATATAATTGGTCGCGTCCGGCCGGATGTTTTCGTGCGTGAAACCAAACGAATGGCCCATCTCGTGGCCGACCTGCGCCCGGCTCAGGCTGGCCACGGAGACAACCTGCGGATTGGTGAAACTGGAGACGTTGTCAAAACCGTTGGTGTTGTAAGTAAAGAGGATCCAGTGCGTTTGGGTGGTGTGCGGGACGAACTTGACATTCGCGGCCAGTTCCCATTCGCGCAGGCCATCAAGGTAGGTTTGCTGTTCCGCGGCCGTCAGCGTGTTCGTAAATGCATACGGCACGATCCCGCCGGGCCAGGGAACATTCGCCGGTGATAGGCCGGCATAAAAATTTCCGGCAAAAACCCGGGCGATAGCCAGTAACCAAAGCCCGGAGACAAGCCCGATGGAAACCCCGACGCGCCTCCGGGAAAAAGCACGACTTCGGGAAACGCCTTCCGATTGCTTCACGACTTCATATGTATAATCGGCGTGAATGTTTTTTTCAAGTTCAAGTTATACACCGCAGTGATGAGGAAAGCTGGAAACTCAACCTGCGAAAACAGATATTGCCCCCCGGCTGCATCTTAAAAAAGGTGTGACGGCCGCTGTCAAATCCCTCACACTCGCCGCATGCAAAGCGCCTCGATCAGAAAGTGGCTTCTGGCGTTGACCTTGCTGGCCGTCACCCTGTGGACCATTGTCTATTTCTACGATCAAAGCGCACAAAAGGCGGAAAAGGCCACCCGCATCATTCTGGAGCCACAAGGTTATTTCTCCTACCACAAGCCGGCTATTTCGGCGTCCAAAACGAATAAACTATCCGCCGCGGATGCCGCCGCCGCTCAAAAAAATTTGCGCCAAAAAGTCGAGGAATGGCTGACGCTGCATCACCGCTCCGCCGACAGCCTGCTCGCGGCGTCTCATGTCCTGGACGACACCAATTATCTGAAGGAGGCGGCGACCAATTTTTCCAACGACCCGCGGGTCGAGCTGACGGTTCTGACGCGGAACGCGTTTCCCGACGACCGCCGCAAGTGGCTCGACCTGTTCAAGGCATCGTCGCCCAGCAACTCGCTCGCCAATTATCTGTCCGCCCAGACCTATTTCCAGAACGGCCAGTCCGAAGCGGCGGTCAAGGATCTGGTGGCCGCCACCGGCAAGCCCGATTTTGAAAATTACCTTCTGGAATCGCAGTTGGACACGGAGGAATTGGGATTGTTTTGCGGAGAGTCACCGTTGAAATCAGTCGAAACGGCTCAGGCCAGTTCGGCCACCGACAGTGGCCTGACCACCCTCAAACAGCTGGCCTCCCAGATGACCGACCTGCAAAAACAGGAACTGAATGTCGGCGACAATAATTCCGCCGAAAATCTTGCGCAAATGGGAATGATTTTGGGAGACCAGCTCAACAGCGGGGCCAACGGGAATTACCTCATCAACCAACTGGCCGGCATGGCCGTTGAATCCATGATGCTGGCTCCCCTGGACGCCAATACGAGTTACGATTTCCTGGACGGCGAGACGCCGGCTCAAAGGTTGCACGAAAACAAACAACAGGAATTCAAGTTGAATCAGCTTATCAAAAATTTTGAGGCCATTAAACCCGCTTTGACCGACGCGGAGCAGGTCAGCCTCCAGGAACGGGTTAAAATTTATGGTGAAGTCGCGGCCATGCAATGGGTCCTGCAACAGCGCGGCAATCCGTAAGGCAGCCCGTGACCGTCATGCCAGTCGCCGACGAAATTCCGCGCAGGCCCTGGCCACGTCGGGCGCATTGAGAATGGCCGACACCACGCACACGCGGCTTGCGCCCGCCGCCAGCACGTCACCAAGGTTCTCCAGATTGATGCCGCCAATGGCAAACCACGGGACGCCCACGTTTGCCGCCGCCCAACGGACATATTCCAGCGTCACGGGTTTCGCCGTCGGCTTGGTACCGGTCGCATAAACCGGCCCGATGGCGAGGTAATCGGCGCCTGCCGTCAGGGCGCGTTCCGCCTGCTCCGGCGAATGCGTCGAAAGACCGATTCTGACTTCTGGCTTCTGATTTCTGACTTCCGAGCAATGAGTGTGTCCGGCGTCAAAAAAATCCTCCTGGCCCAAATGACAAAATTCCGCACCAAGGTCGCGAGCGATTTCGACCTGATCGTTGATGACCAGGCCAATATTGGCGCGCCGGGTGATGGACAAAATGGTTTCGGCCATGCGGCGAATTTCATCGGGTGAGGATTTTTTGGCGCGGAGTTGGATTAAATCGCTGCCGCCGTCACAGAGTTGTTGCGCCACGATTTCCGGCGCGCGGCCCTGCAAATAAGCCGTGTCCACGAAGGCATAGAGCCGGCAATCAGCGAGCGGTTTCACAGAAAAACTTTAACCGCGGAAGACGCGAAATACACGAAACAAAATCCAGGCTGATCACTCGTCGCAAAAATGTCTTCGCCGTAGCAGCCGAGGTAACGAGGCTCCAGTCAAATTTACGACACGCGATTTCCGATTTACGAGACCTTTGAATAATGGGACATGGCGCGTCAATCGCATATCGTCATTCGCAAGTCAAAAATGATGAGCCTCCTCACGTCGGCTGCTACTCCTTTAACGGGTCCGTTCAAAGGCGCTTCGCCAGAACCATTCACTGTGCGTGACCACGCGGACGAGGACATTTTGCAGCGACGGCGCGAGCATTATCCGCTGCAACCATTTCGCCCAGGCCAGCCGTCGCGCGAATGTGGCGTCGCATTGGTTCGCCAGCGTTTGCCGGGTTTGCGTCCACGAAATCTCCCCGTGACTCCACGCGGCTAGCGGTCCAATGGCCATCCCGGCGGACTCGAACGCCATGGACATCCCGTTGCCGGTCACGGGCGGAATCATGGTGATGGTGTCGCCAACGCAACATTCGGCGCGGGCGGCGGCGCGGTGCGGGCGCAAGGAAATGCCGGCCACCGCGCAAAATGAGTTTTCATCGAATTTTGCCGCAGCCAGGCGTCGGTTCAACGGCGAACCGGTTTGACCGCGCAGCCATTCGCCCCAGTTTTGCGGCGTCCGGTCCTCATCGGCCCGCCTGCGGAATAATCCGCAAACATTCACCGCACCGCCATCCACCCGGCACAAACCGACATAACCTCGCGGCGAAACGTGCATTTCCAGGTCGGCCGTCAGGGGAACGTTGCGCGCGTGAACCTTCAGACCAAACCAGCGCGAACCATTTTCCACGGTTTGGGCGCGCCGACCCGTGGCGCGGACAATGCCTTCGCCGAAATCTTCGTCGCGCCGGCGCTGATCTTCCCGCAGCTCACCACCGAGTTTTTTAAATTCAACGGCGAGCGCGTGGTCCATGGTAAAACGCGAAAGACAAATCGCGTGGGCGGGCAACGAACGTGGCGGCGTGGATTGCGCGGTTGAAAAAAAAGCCGCGGTGCTGGCGCTCACCGCCCCGGCGCGTTCGAGCAACCCGCGCAGGCCAAGCCGTGCGAGCGTTTCCTGACCGTGACCACTGATGAATTCGCCGCAAACCCGATGGCGTGGATAATGACCGGCCTCCCAAACCGTCACGGGTACGCCGCGCCGACGCAGGCCAATCCCGAGCGTCAGCCCGGCCAGTCCGCCGCCAACAATCGTGATGGGCTTCGCCGCCATGCCTTCAATTCATTCGCCGCGCCACGAACAAGTGGCTGAAAAATCCGGTGCGGCTTTCGGTTAATTGCCACCCCTTGTCCCCGGGCCACCGCGCCGAGAGTTCGTTGCCTGAAAAGCCTGCGCGCACACTGATGGCGGCGTCATTCCGGGTCACGGAATTGCAGCCAATCGCCCACAACCAGCGGCACCAAAACAATGTCCAGGGGGTCCGGCGTGGTTCGATCGCGACGAATACCCGGGCACGGCCAGCGATGGCGCGCAACAGTTCCGCCAACTGCACATCCTCGAAATGGTGCAGAAACAGGTTGGCGACCACGACTTCCAATCCGGACACACCGGACAGCCAGTCAAAAACATCGGCTTTCACCGATTCCGCCTGCCAACCCAGTGGAGGGAACATCGCGAGCGCCTGCGGACGTACGACTTTCTGATTGTCCAGCAAAGTCACACGCACATTCGGCCAGCGGGAAGAAATCTTTTTGGCGACCCGCACCAGAAAATGGCCGTCCCCGGCACCCAGGTCGGTGATTTGTTTCGGCGCGCGCCCATTCAGGGCCGATTGCAGAGCCGCAGCCATGATGGCGTGATTGCGCATCCAGGCGTTGATACGGCGCAAGTCGCGGCGGGACCACCGGGCCCGCGGGTCGTCCGGCGACAATTCATCCAGCAACTCCGGTTGGACCACACGTTTCATTGCGGGGCGAGGATGAACACGAGGACGATTATCCGACCTCCAGCAGCGCCCCGTGGCAACTGAAACCGGCGCCGAACGACGACATCCACCACAGCCCGTCCGGCACCGCGTCATGCAGAGCGCGATCGAGCACAAAAAACACGGTCGGACTGCTGATGTTGCCGTATTCGCGCAGCACCGCAGCACTATGGCGAACGTCGGTTTCGGTCAATTTTAACTTGTCGCGCAACGCGAGCAACACGTCGCGCCCGCCGGTGTGCAAGATCCAGCCGGCGACGCGTTCGCGTTTCACATCGGCGGATGCCAGCGATTCGGTGAGGAGTTTTGCCGCCTCATCACCCGCAATTTGGGGAACCTGCAATGAAAGCATGTTTCGCAACATCCCGTTTTTATGGCCAAACCGGAGCGTGTCGCGTTTGTCGGGCGCGAGGCAGGATGAACCGAATTTCCATTCAACCCGCCGGCGGTTGGGTCGCAATTTGTTGGTCAGCACGGCCGCACCCGCGCCGTCACCGAACAGGCAGGCACTGATCAGTACGCCCGGGTCGTCGTCGAGATACATCGCGGCGCTGCAAACTTCGACACAAACGGACAAAACCTTTTCGGCGCGGTTGGCCGCGAGCAGCGCCTCGGCGGTGCGCAGGTTGGGCAAGGCCGCGCCGCAGCCCTGCCCGACCAAATCGAGGGTGAAGACGTCGGGGCGCAGGCCGAGCCGTTCACTCACATAGCTCGTCAGACCGGGACACAAGTAACCGGTGCAGGTGCTGATGAGCACGGCGTCGATTTCCGAAGGCGCGCAAGCGGCATCCTGCAAGGCGCGATACGCGGCTTCCGCGGCCAGCGCGGGCGCGTGTTTGGTAAAGCGCGCCTGGAGCGCATCGGGCGTGAGCTGGAACACCTCGGGCAGCGAGTCGAGCGCCAGGTGGCGAGTGGCAATGCCGTTGTCACCACAGAGCACTTTTTTGAGAATGGCGCGGGAGCGTAACGTGAGCCGCGCGTAGGGTTCGGTGTGCTGGACCGCGTCCCAGCATTCGCGTTGCGCGTAACGCTGCGCCGGCGCGGCGGTGCCAAGTCCGATGAGAAACATGTAAAAGGTTAGCGCGCATTCCTCTCGCACGCCACTTTAATGAGTAGGAGGCTGGAAAACGGAGCTTGTTCCAAAAACAAAAAATCGGCGACGGAAAGACTCCCGCCGCCGCAAACCATTGCGAGACTATTTACTTCAAACCGGCCAGATAGCCGAAACGCGCCTTGAATTGTTCCGGCGTCATTTTGACAACGGCGGCGAGCTTGGCGAGTTGTTTGGCATTCTCGAAATCTTCGTGCTCCAGCCGGATCATGTAGGCACAGGCGCATTCGAAGGCCTCGCCGTCCACGTTCACCTTCCGGTTCTGCATCCGGCCGGTCTTCGGATCGAGCATCTGGTCGAACGGCAGCGGATTCATCTTGCCGTTTACAAAACTGATGATGGCGCCGTATTTGCCGGCCTCGGGCGACAGCAAGAATTTCACCGCGGCGTAGCCGAGATCGCGCGTGTACTCGGCGTCGAACGGAATCGGGTCGGCGCAGCGCAGTTCGTAACCGAGGTCCTTGTCAATGAAGGTCATTTTGATGCCGAGCTTTTCCAGGCGTTGATTCAGGAGCTCCTTCATCAGGCGGCCAAATTCAATTTCGCCGAGCCGCAGGTGGCCGTGATCATCGCGCAAAACCTTGCCGAAACGTTCCAGTTGTCCGTCGGGCAGCGCCTTGATCAATCCCTGCTCGCCCATCGCCTCGATGAGGCCCTCGGCGAGAATAACGATGCCATTTTCCGAACCATCGGCGCGGCGTTTGATGATGGAACCGATGATGATGTCGCAGACCTCATCCACCGTCACCTGGCGGCCGTGGAATTCCTCGGAAATAATGGAAAGCGTTGCGGCCGATGCCTTGCCGATGCCGAGGGCGAGATGTCCGGCGGCGCGGCCCATGCTGATGATGATATACCAGCGCGAGGTGGTGCGCGCGTCTTCCATCAAATTGCGAACGAGTTGCACGCCGTAATGCCGCGCCGTTTCAAAACCGAACGTCGGCGTCGAGCCGGGCAGCGGCAGGTCATTGTCAATCGTCTTGGGCACGTGCGCCACGTGGATTTTTCCGCTGCTGCGCTTGGCCACCTGGCTGGCGGAAAACGCCGTGTCATCGCCGCCAATGGTTACCAGGGTCGTGATGCCGAGCTGTTCCAGGACCTTGAACACGTTCTGCATGCTGGTTTCGGACTTGGTCGGGTTCGTGCGCGAGGTGCCGAGGACTGAACCGCCGCGGAGATGAATGCCGCTCACGTCGCGAATCGCCAGCGGCTTGCAATGCTGCGCCTCGCCCGCCGCGAGCCATTTGAAGCCGTCGTAAAACCCGATGACTTCGTAGCCCTGGTTGATGCCTTCGATGGTGGCTGCTGCGATGACGCCGTTAATGCCGGGCGCCGGACCGCCACCGACCAAAATTCCCAATCTGCCTCTGCTCATGTGGATGTCGTAGGTGTCAATGGTTGATTAAAACGGAAACCGCCACAGGATGCTTGGGGGCGGCAAAGAATTCAATTCCATTCTTGCCATATTCCAACCACAATTTGCGGGGATGAACCGCGCCATTTTTCTCGACCGCGATGGAACCCTCATCGCGGAAAAAAATTATTTGTGCCGGCCGGAAGACGTGAGGATTTTCCCGGCCACGCCCATTGGCTTGAAACGACTGGGCGACGCGGGTTTCAAACTGTTCATTGTCTCAAACCAATCCGGGGTCGGGCGCGGCTACTTCACGCTTGCCGACGTCGAAAACGTGAACCAGCATCTCTGCCGTGAACTGGCGCGCGGCGGGGTGCGGTTTGAAAGGATTTATATCGCGCCGGAAAAACCCGACGAACCGAGCCACGGCCGCAAGCCGTCGCCGCAGTTCCTGTTTGATGCGCGCGGCGAATTTGGCCTGAACCTTGCGGACAGTTTCATGATCGGCGACAAACTGAGCGATCTGGAATGCGGCTGGAACGCGGGCGTAAAAAAGAGCATTCTCGTCCGGACCGGTTACGGCGCGGAACTGGAACGGGAAGCGCCGGAGCAAATTTCGCGCGCGGTGGTGGTGGATGATCTGCAGGGCGCAGCGGATTGGATTTTGGGTTCGTTAAGTTCGTTAAATGAGTAACTGGTTAAATCAGTAATTAGTTGAGGGGCCTTGACTTATTTAACTCGTTTAACCAATTACTGATTTAACAGATTAACCAACACATGTGCGGCATCATTGGATACGTCGGCAAGAAAGCGGCCTCGCCCATCCTGCTCGAAGGATTGCGGCGGCTGGAATATCGCGGCTACGACAGCGCCGGTGTCGCCGTGGTGCATGACGGCGGACTGCTCCTGCGCAAGAAAAAGGGCCGGATTGACCAAGGTCTGGCGCGTCTCCTGAAATCCGAACCGGCCGCGGGAAACCTCGGCATCGCCCACACGCGCTGGGCCACACACGGACCGCCTTCCGACGGAAATTCCCATCCGCACCTCGATCAACCCGGTAAAATCGCCGTCGTCCACAATGGTGTCATCGAAAATTACGACGCGCTAAAACAAAAACTGCTCAAAGCCGGGCATAAATTCCGCTCCGATACCGACACCGAGGTGCTCGCGCATTTGATCGGGGATTATTACGAAAAACGGAAAAGCCAGGTAGGGTCATTGCGCCGCGATGACCGGACGGCGCAGCGCGCCGTCCCTGCCCAAAATGGTTCCAACCCGCTCACCCAGGCCGTCTGCGATGCGCTGCGCGAAGTCATCGGCACTTATGGATTGGCGGTGGTTTCCGCCGACCAGCCCGACACCATCGTCGGCGCCCGGCGCGGTTCGCCGCTCATCATTGGCATTGGCAACGGCGAGAATTTCCTGGCCAGCGACGCGAACGCCTTTGTTGGAGCGGCGCACACGAAGAAGGTTGTTTACCTCAACGATTACGACGTGGCCACCATCACGCCCGAGCGTTTCGATGTTTTAAATCTCGGCACCGACACCGCCAACGTCCAGATCAGCCACCTGGAGTTCAACCAGGAAGATGCCGTGCGCGGCAAATACGAGCACTTCATGCTCAAGGAAATTTTCGAGCAACCGCAAACGGTAGAAAATGCCCTGCGCGGCCGGGTGGACAAGGAAGGTGCCACGGCCAAGTTCGGCGGCCTCAATCTGACGGCCGCGCAATTGCGTACCGTCGAACGCATCGTCATTGCCGCCAGCGGCACGAGCTGGCACGCGGCGCTGGTGGGCGAATATCTGATCGAAGAACTGGCCCAAATTCCGGTGGAAGTCGAGTTCGCGCACGAATTTTGTTACCGCAACGCGCCGCTGGAACGCGACACCGTGCTGCTCGTCATCTCGCAGTCCGGTGAAACCGCCGACACGCTCGCCGCGTTGCGGGAAGCCAAGCGCCGCGGTCATCGCGCGCTGGCCGTCGTCAACGTGGTCGGCAGCACCATCGCGCGCGAAGCGGATGGCGGCATTTACATGCACGCCGGCCCGGAAATCGGTGTCGCCTCAACCAAGGCGTTTGTTTCCACGCTTACCATTCTGGCCTTGCTGGCCGTGCATCTGGGCCGGTTGCGAAATCTTTCCGCCAATCGCGCGCGGGAAATCCTGCACGCGCTCGAAGCCGCGCCGCAACAAATCAGGGCCATTCTCGCGCAAAACGACGCGCTGAAGAAACTCGCGAAGAAATACGTCAAGGCCGACGATTTCTTTTTCCTCAGCCGCGGCTATACGTTCCCGATTGCGCTGGAAGGCGCGCTCAAGCTGAAGGAAATTTCCTACATCCATGCCGAAGGTTACTCGGCGGCGGAAATGAAACACGGCCCGATTGCACTGATTGACCCGAAGACGCCGACGGTTTTTCTCGTGCCGCAGGATTCGATGTATGACAAAACGATGGCGAATCTGGCGATGATTCGCGCGCGCAAAGGCCCCATCATCGCGCTGGCCACCGAGGGCGACAAACAAATCAAAAAGGTCGCCAATGACGTGATTTACCTGCCGAAAGCGCTGGAACTGATTTATCCAATTCTCGCCGCCGTGCCGCTGCAACTGTTCGCGTATCACATCGCTGTCGCCCGCGGCTGTGACGTGGACAAGCCGCGCAACCTGGCCAAGAGCGTGACGGTGGAGTGAGTTACTTCAACAACGCTTCCGCATGTTTGCGGGCGGCGTCACTCTGCCCGCCGAGCATGCGCGCCAGCTCCGTGACGCGTTCCTGGTTATCCAGCGGGTGAATTTCTGAAATCGTGCGGCCGTTTTTGTTTTTCTTGGTCACGACGTAATGGGCGTCCGCGGGTGCGGCGACCTGCGGCAAATGGGTGATGCACAGGACCTGGCGCTTCGCTGCGATCTGCCTCATTTTTTCGCCGACCGCACAGGCCGTTTCGCCGCCGACGTTGGCATCCACTTCATCAAAAACGAGCACGGGAATTTCGTCCTCAGCCGCCAGAACGGTCTTGAGCGCCAGCATCACGCGCGCCATTTCGCCGGAAGAGGCAATGGCCCGCAACGGCTTGGCCGGCTCGCCAGGATTGGGCGCGAATTGAAATTCGATTTCATCAAAACCGGTTTGTTTTATGGTAGCGGCCGACGTGAGGAGGCTCTGATTTTCATTTGATTTGAGCCTCGTCACCTCGGAGGCTACAGACTTAAGCGCCGCATCAAACTTGCTTTGCTTGAATCCCAGGTCTGCCAGCTGTTTGCCCACGGCCCTGGCCAGTTGTGGAATGATTTTTTGGCGTTTGGCGGAAAGGGATTGTCCGGCCTTCAAAATTTCGGTGTCGAGCTTTTCCAATCCGGCATTGATTCGCGCCAATTCCGCGTCCCGGCCTTCCAGCGAGTGCAATTTCTGTTGTGCTTCCTCACCGAACGCCATGACTTGAGCGAGAGTCGCGCCGTATTTGCGCTTGAGCGAGTGGATCAGGTCCAGGCGCTCCTCGAGTTCGGCGAGCCGTGCTGGATCCACGTCCACTTTTTCCGCATAACGTGAAAGGGCAGCTTGCAATTCGCGCAACGTGCCGACGGCTTGCGCGTGCAGCCCGGCCAGCGGCGCCGCGCCGGGATCCACCCGCTGCAATTCCTGCAACACGCGGCCCACACCGCCAGCCTGGGTAAGCAGCGAATCCTCACGTTCGCTCAAAGCATCAACGGCCGCCTGGCTTAATTGGAGCAGCTTGGCCGCGTTGCTGGCGCGGTTGAATTCCTGTTCGACCTGTTCGTCTTCGCCCGGCTGCAAACGCGCCGCGGTGATTTCCCGGACCTGGAAGCGCAGCAGGTCCAATTGCTGGGCGTACGTTATTTCATCCACAATCAACGCGGTTTTTTCGGCAGCCAACGCGGTCCGGCGGCGAACGAGGTCGCCAAATGCTTCACGCTCTTTTTCCAGGCGGCCAAACGCATCCAGAATCAAAAGTTGCTTCGCGGGATTGAGCAGGGATTGATGGTCGTGCGGACCGTGGATGTCCACGAGCCATTCGCCAATGGTTGCCAGTGTGTTCAGCGTGGTCGGCGAACCGTTGACGAACTGGCGGTTCGCACCGTTGCTGGAAAAAGTCCGCTTGAGGACCAGTTGTCCGTCGGCACACCGATCCAGGCCGTTTTCTTCGAGAAAATTGTTTAAGGCCGTTCGCAATTTGGTGACATCGAACACCGCTTCGACCGAGCAGCTCTCCTCGCCGGAACGGATGAGCGTGCGGTCGGCGCGTTCGCCGAGGACGAGATTGAGCGCGCCGATGATGATGGATTTGCCCGCGCCGGTTTCGCCGGTGATGACGTTGCAACCGGGCTGGAGTTCCAGCGTGAGGTCGGTCACCAGGGCGAGATTTTTAATGCGCAACGTCGTCAGCATCTGCAAAGATTCTAACCACAGATGGGCACCGATGAACACGGATTTTTAAGATAAACACGACGAGATGGGATCTGATTTGGCAAAATGAAAATGGTGCGTGAAGCTAGTACGCGATTGTGGCTGCAACCTAGACGCGCCATGAAATCTGGCCAAGGGTGTGACCATGGAATAGGCTCACCCTTTCATACGGCATTCGCATGAACAAACGCGCACTCATCGGGAAGATCGTTGCCCGGCTGGCGGACGAACTGGAGGTTTATTTCCGGGCGGCCCAGGCCTCGCGCGCGGAAGCCACGCACGAACAAAGCAAGGCGGAAAACAAATACGACACCCGCGGACTCGAAGCTTCCTATCTTGCCCGCGGACAATCCCGGCAAGCGGCGGAAATACAGGCCGCTATTGCCGCATTCGAAAAGCTGGACCCGCGCAAGTTCGGGGCAGGCGACCCCATTGATGTCGGCGCTTTTGTGGAACTGGAATTGAACGCGGAAAAAATGGCTTACTTCATCGGCCCCCGGGCGGGCGGCACGGAGGTACAGCATGACCAGCGGGAAGTACTGGTGATTACACCCCAATCGCCGTTGGGCGAACAGCTCCTGGGCCGGAAGCAGGGCGACGTCCTGAAATTGAAACTCGCCGGCGTCCAAAACCAATGTCGCGTGACAATGGTTGTCTAGCCCAAGCCATGAAATCCGGCCAGAAGTGGGATAACGGAGTGAAAAAGAAACTTCCTGGTTGCCCGAGCGACAACGGAATCATCGTCCGCGCTTTCTGCATCGAAGATTACAGAGCGGTCATTGCCTTGTGGCGGCGCACGGAAGGCGTGGGGCTGAACGAATCCGACACGCGCCGTGCCATCGCCGCGTACCTGCGACACAATCCGCGCATGAGTTTCGTTGCGGAACGGGATGGCCGGATCATTGGCGCCGTGTTGTGCGGCCACGACGGCCGGCGTGGTTATCTGCATCATCTGGCGGTGGCCAAACGATATCGGCACCGCGGCATCGGCCGGCAACTGGTCAATGCCTGTCTGGCGAAACTCCGCAAGGCTGACATCCCAAAATGCAATATCCTCATCTTCGCCGACAATGCAGCCGGCATGAAATTCTGGGCGCACACCGGCTGGAAGCTGCGAACGGAATTGCAGGTGATGCAAATCCGGTTGGAAAACGGGCGTGGAACAGGAAATGATTGCCCGTGCTGAATCCCGGCAAGACAGAGGAAGCGATCTGTTGGAGTTCAACCTTTAGGTTGCTTTTAACACGCTGACGTGTGAACTCCAGACTTAACAGACCGCCGACTTGTTCGCTCGGCACCAACGTCACGCCTGCCCAGGTTTTGCAATGAGCCGCAACGCGGCGTTTGAAAATAGCCCGCAGTTTCAACTGCGGGTTTACGGGACAAAACAGGATTGGTCCCGACGGGACGACCGAAACTCATTTCCATAAATATCGTTCGTCGTATTCGATGCGATGTTTTTTCAGCAACGCCAGAAATTCCTCCTTAAATGTCATCCGGCAATGATGCTCTTCCTGTCCCTTGATGTATTCGATGGTTTTGTCTAATTGTGAAACACTGACACTGAACGCACCGTATTCCTCCTGCCATGCAAACAGCCGGTGTTCGGGAAAAGTTTCATGAATCCATTTTGACGAACCGCCTTTGATCAATTGCAGTGCCTTGGAAATCGCCATTGTGGGCGGTAGCGAAAGCAAAATGTGCACGTGGTCTTCCACGCCGCCAATTTCAATGGCCTTCATTTTGTTTTGTCGGGCGATGCCGCCGAGGAATGGCCAGAGGCGTTCGCGCAGTTCCGGTGTGATGAGGCGGCGGCGTTCCTTGGTACTGAAAACACAATGGAAATAAGAACTGACGTAGGACATGAAATCAATACAGCCGTTCCTTCGGAACTTATGCAATTCCAAATTTCCCCCAGCGTTGAAATGATGGCATGGTCAGCCGCCCCTTCGGGGCTGATTTATTATCCACGGCATCGTACCCGCAGTTGAAACTGCGGGCTATTATCGGTCGTCCCTTTGGGACAACTGATAACACAAATCGGACGCTATTTCAGATGCCGCAGCAGGATTTGAAAAACGTCCGTTGATTGAATTTCCTTTGTGTCCAATATTCCCGGCTGGCCCGTAATGAACACCGGCCAGTCTTTTTTGTCTGCCGGTCGCCGGCCGTGTGAGCCTTTTACCAGCGTCGCATCCAATGGAATCACGTCCATCAACATCCGAAAGCCGAGTCTCTTTTGCAGCAGCCGCCAGGCGATTTTCAGTTTCAGCAGTGGAATCTTCGGGTTGAGAAACAGTTCCACCGGATCAAAACCGGGTTTGCGGTGAATATCTACCGTCCGCGCAAAATCCGGTGCACGGGCGTCGTCCAGCCAGTAATAATAGGTGAACCACGCGTTTTTCGCTGCCACGGCGATCAAGTCGCCGGTACGCGGATGGTCGATGCCTGCCGCCGCCTTTTCCGGCTTGCCCAAAACTTCTCCAACGCCGGGAGTTTTTTTTAACAATTCGCGCACAGATTTTTCCAGTCCCGATTCGGAATCGGGATTCAGATAAATATGCGCAATCTGATGGTCGGCCACGGCGAAAACCTTACTCGCACCGGCGTCGAGAATTTCCAAACCGAGTTCGTCCTTCACCGCGAGCCAGCCCTGCTGCCGGAAAATCCGGTTGAGATGGACCGGTGTGTCCACGTTCGTAATGCCGTATTCGGAGAGCAGCACCACCGGCACGCCGCGCTTGCCAAAGAAATCAATCAGGTCGCCGACAATGGTGTCAATCGCACACAAATCGGGAATAATGGCAGGGTTGATTTTGCAGGAGCCGAGGTGAGGAGGCTCTGAGAAGTGCGGAATGCGGAGTGCGGAGTGCGGAGTTGAAGAATGGAGACTCGTTACCTCGTCTCCGACAACAAACGGGCCGTGTCGCTGCAAATTATAGTCCAGGTGCGGCAGGTCAACCAGGTTCAGCGTCGGTTGATATTTGGTCTCAATCCATTTCGCGGATCCGGCAATCCAGCGCGTCGCGCAATCGGCGGCGCCTTGCGGCGTTTTGATTCCGGCCGCCGGACCCCAGAAACCGACGAACGGAAATTCGCCGAGGTCGCGCTTGATTTCCGCACGAATCGAGTACGGCCAGGAATAGATGTCGAAAACCTTCCGGCCGTCAGCCGGATACATCGGGCGCGGCGTGATGGAATAATCGGCGGTGGAATGCATGTTGAACCACCAGAAGAGATTTGCGATGGATGATTTACGATTTACGATTTCGGATTGTTTTCGGAGTTCATCCCAGATTTTCGGGCTTTGCACCAGATGGTTGGATTGTTTCCAGAACTGGACTTCGGACAGCTCGCGATTGCACCAGCCGTTGCCGACAACACCATGCTGCGAGGGCGGTTTGCCGGTGAGATAATTGGATTGTGCGGTGCAGGTGACCGCCGGAAACGCCGGCACGATTTGGGCGAGCGCGCCGCGATCCCGGAATTCCGCGATGCGCGGTGTGTGTTCGCCAATGAGCGATTCCGTCAGCCCGACAACATTGATGACGGCGAGCCGGTTCATCAGGCGCTGGCCCGGATGATTTTTTGCGCCCGGACCGCGTGGCGTTCGCGCAGTTCGTGGATGGCTTCAACCACCCGAGGCAGATTCATTTCGTGGACTTCCACGCCCCGGCCGATTTCGCGGAGCAAAGTGATGGTCAAATCACCGCCGAGATGTTCGCGGAATTCGTTCAGGCCGCCGAGCACCTGCAAATTGCCGTCCGAGGCGACATTCAGCAATTCATTGGCAAAAAGATCGAAGCCGAGTTGTTCGAGCAGCCCGAGAACGCGCCCGGCGGATGGGGTGTCGAGCAAACCGGCCCGGCGCGAGTAAATCACGTCGAGCGCGATGCCGATGGCGACGGCTTCGCCGTGCCGGATTTGGAAGTCGGAAAGCTGCTCCAGCTTGTGGGCCGACCAGTGGCCGAAATCGAGCGGACGCGCCGAACCCAATTCGAACGGATCGCCGCCGGTCGCAATGTGGTCGAGATGCAATCCGGCACAGCGCCGGATCAACCGTTTCATCGCCGCCGGTTCATACGCCGCGAGCTTTTCCGAGTCACGTTCCAGTTCCACGAAAAATTCCGCATCGCGGATGCAGGCAATCTTTACAGCCTCGACGTAGCCGCCGCGCTTATCCCGCGGCGCGAGCGTGGCGAGCAGGTTGAAATCGTTGATGACGGCATGCGGCGGCGCGAACGTGCCGATGAAATTCTTTTTGCCGAAGGCGTTGATACCGTTCTTTACGCCGATGCCGGAATCGGCCTGGCTCAGGGTCGTGGTCGGCAGGCGCACGTGGCGGATGCCGCGATGCGCGGTGGCGGCGGCGAAACCAGCGACATCCAGCAACGCCCCGCCGCCGACGGCAATCAGGTACGAGTGCCGGTCGAGATGATGGCGGTCAATGAGCGAATGGATTTCGGCGACGTGGATGGCAGAATTCTTGGCACGTTCACCGCCTTCGACGACCATCGGCGGACAAACGAGCTTCACGCTGTCGGCGTGAGAAGAAAAATAATCCTCAATCCGGGGGGAGAGATCGGCGCGAGCCTGCGCGAGCGATTCATCGAGGACGACGAGCGCCTTGTTCAAGGTCCCACCGGTGCGCTGAGGACCGGCATCACCCAGCGCATTTTTCAAGACGAGATTGTCCGGAGCAAAAACGTCTTCGGTGAAATAAACGCGGAGTTGCCAGCCGACCTGGATGGAGCGTTGAATCACAGACATGACCGTCAATCTGAATTCCTGGACAACGGTTTTCGAGTTTTATTTGAAGCAAAATTGCCGGCAGTTGTCTTGCGCCATCCGGACGCCACAGCCAGCGGCCTTGTTCTACCGGTTTATTTCCCGATCTGTTTGTCTTCCGGAATGCGCATGCCATAGAACGAGCGATAGACAAAGGCCAGCGCGATCACGAAGAAAAACACGCCAAAGCCCGTTTTCAGGGTTTGGTTGGTCATCGTCACCGCGATTTCCGTGGCGAGCAGGCCGAACAGCGTGGTGAATTTGATGATGGGATTCATCGCCACCGAGCTGGTGTCCTTGAACGGGTCGCCCACGGTGTCGCCGACGACGGTGGCGGCATGAAGCGCGGTGCCTTTTTGTTTCAAGTCCACTTCCACAATCTTCTTGGCGTTGTCCCAGGCGCCGCCGGCGTTGGCCATGAAAATGGCCTGGAACAGGCCAAAGAACGCGATACCCACGAGGTAGCCAATGAAGAAATAGGGGTTGAAGAAAGGCAGGGCGAGCGCCATGGAAAAGACGACAATAAAAATGTTAATCATGCCTTTCTGCGCATAAATGGTGCAGATTTCGACGACCCGTTTACTGTCGGCGATGGAGGCCTCGGCCTTGTTGAGGTTGAGATGTTCCTTGATGAACACGACGCCGCGATAGGCGCCGGTGACGACCGCCTGGGTGCTGGCGCCGGTGAACCAGTAGATCACCGCGCCACCCATCAACAGACCGAGGATGATTTCCGGCCGCACCAGGCTCAACATCTCAATCACCTGGCCGTGGGCGACAGTGTTGTTCAGCAGCAGGATGATGCCGAAAACCATCGTGGTCGCGCCGACAACGGCCGTGCCGATGAGCACCGGTTTGGCGGTCGCCTTGAACGTGTTGCCCGCGCCGTCTCCCTTTTCGAGTTCGAGCTTGGCGTTGGCAAAGTCGGGTTTGAACCCGAAATCCTTCTCAATTTCCGCGGCGACGTTCGGCACCGCTTCAATCCGGCTCAACTCGTAAACCGACTGCGCGTTATCGGTCACCGGCCCGAAACTATCCACGGCAATGATGACCGGTGCCATGGCCAGAAAACCGAACGCGACCAGGCCGAAGGCGAAGATGGGCGCGGCGAACTGGAATTGCGCCGGCATGAGCGCGAGCAGGTCGGCGTTTTGCGAGAACAAGTAGGCAATGAACATCAGCGCCAGGATGACCAATCCCATCCAGAACGCGCAGAAATTGCCGGCCACAAAGCCGGAGAGGATGTTCAGCGACGCCCCGCCGTGGCCGGAGGCGTTGACCACCTCACGGACGTGGCGCGAGTGGGTGCTGACAAAAATTTTGGTGAATTCCATGATCAACGCGCCGGCGAGCACGCCGCAGGACATGATGCCGGCCAGCGTCCACCAAAGGTTCCGCAGCGGCGCACCGGTGGCGTCCTGAAAATCACCGAGCAGCAGTTTGCTGGCGACAAAGGTAACGATGATGGAGAGAATGGAAGTGAGCCAGACCAGATCCGTCAGCGGCGATTCCCAGTTGAAATCCTTTCTGCCGGCGTAACGCACGCCGTTGGTAAAACGGTTCACGTGAAACGAAGCCAGCGAGGTCAGCACCATCAGGCTCTGAATTGCGAAAATCCAGATGATGAGCTTGCCGCACAGCGCGGGCGCGGACGCCAGCGCCAGGGCCAGGAACGCGATCAACGCCACGCTGGTCACACCGTAGGTTTCAAATCCGTCCGCCGTCGGGCCGACCGAGTCGCCCGCATTATCGCCGGTGCAATCGGCAATGACGCCGGGATTTTTCGGATCGTCTTCGGGCAGGTTGAAAATGATTTTCATCAGGTCTGCGCCGATATCGGCGATTTTGGTGAAGATGCCGCCGCCGATGCGCAGGGCTGCCGCGCCGAGGGATTCACCGATGGCAAAGCCGATGAAGCAGGGCCCGGCCAGTTCCCGCGGCAGGAACAGGAGGATGCCCAACATGCAAAACAATTCCACGCAGACCAGCAGCAGCCCGATGCTCATGCCGGATTGCAGCGGAATGGTGAGTGTTTTCAGTCCGTTACCCCTGAGCGCGGCGAACGCGGTGCGGCTGTTGGCGGTGGTGTTGATGCGGATGCCAAACCACGCCACGCCATAGCTGCCGAGGATGCCCAGCACCGAGCAGCCAAGGATTACCACACCGTTGCCAATCAATTCTCCATGAGTCCGGGCGGGATCGTTCCAGGGCAGCCCGATAAAGTAGTAAATCATGCACAGCGCGATTAAAATCCAGAGGGCCACCAGGAATTTCCCCTGTTGCCACAGGTACGTCTTGCACGTTTCCCAGATGATGTGGGAAACGTTGCCCATCGCCGGATGCACGGGCAGTGCGCGCGTCTGCTGGTACTGGAAAAGTCCGAATAGCGCGCCAACCACACACACCGCCAGACCGAAAAGCAGAACGGCATGCCCGCTCACGGCGCCGCCGAAAAAGGACACCTCCTGCAAAGGCGGCAGGTTGATGTCCGCGTCACCGGCAAAGGCGTTGGTGGCGCAAAACAGCGCGGCCAGCAACGCCGCGGCACGCAAGGGTGGTCTGCCACTTCCCATAAAGTCGGCGCAGATTGCCGCAGTCAACCTTTGTTATCCAGCATTTTTTGCCATGAATTTACCAAAAAGTGTACACCCAAAGCGGCAGGCAGGGTGGCGCCGCGGAATCGCGCTTGCTGCCGGGCGGCGCATTTCCCATGCTCAACGCGATGTCTGAACGGCCGGTTTCCACCTTGAACAAACCTGACGCGGCGCTGGAATTGACGCTGCGTCCGTCGCTCTTTTCCGAGTTCACCGGCCAGCCCAAGGTCAAGGAACGGCTCGAAATCGCCGTGGCCGCCGCGAAGAAACGCAAGGAGGCGCTCGATCACATTTTGCTGAACGGCCCGCCCGGCCTTGGCAAAACCACGCTGGCCAACATTCTGGCCAAGGCGATGGGCGCGAATCTCAAAAGCACGAGCGGCCCGACGATTGAAAAGGCCGGGGACCTGGCCGGGTTGCTGACGAACCTCGAGGAAGGTGACGTGCTGTTCATTGACGAAATTCATCGCCTGCAAAAAACCATCGAGGAATATCTTTATCCGGCAATGGAGGATTTCAAACTGGACATCATCATCGATACAGGGCCGAACGCGCGCAGCGTACGGCTGAACCTGCCGCGCTTCACGCTCATCGGCGCGACCACGCGCAGCGGCCTGCTCACCGCGCCGTTGCTCACGCGTTTTGCCGTGCGCGAACGGCTGGATTATTACGTGGCCGAAGATCTGGAAAAAATCATTGTCCGTTCGGCACGCTTGTTGAAGGTGGAGATCGAACCGGCCGGCGCGCATGAGATCGCCCGGCGCAGCCGGGGCACGCCGCGCATTGCGAACAACCTGCTCCGCCGTGTCCGCGATTACGCGGAGGTCCGTCACGACGGCCGCATCACCGCCGAGGTCGCGGACAAGGCGCTGGCGATGCTGGAGATTGACCAGAGCGGCCTCGATGAAATGGACAAGCGCATCCTCGAAGCCATCATCGTGAAATTCGGCGGCGGACCGGTGGGCGTGAATTCACTCGCCGTCGCCGTGGGCGAGGAGCCGGACACGATCGAGGAAGTTTACGAGCCGTATCTCATCATGGAAGGCTACCTCAACCGCACGCCCCAGGGCCGCGTGGCCACGGAATCGAGTTATAAAAAACTGGGATTGAAAGCGGCTTCCGGCAACCAACAGCGGTTGATCTGATCCACGACTCCCCGTCAAGGATTGCTTAACCGGAAGAACAGGTTCCCTGACGGCGGACTGACGACGATAAATTTGTTCGTGCCGTCGTTGGTGATCGTTTCGGGCGGCGTCACCCAGTTGGCGGATGCCAAATTGCTGTTCTGCTGCAATCTCCAGCCGGCCGAAGGATAAGGCCAGGAAATCAGCGCACTGTTCGTGGAGGTGAGGGAAATCTTGAGTGAGACGGGCGATGCGTCTTGCAAAAGCCTCGCAACGCCGAACAGGCCGCCCGCATCTCCGGCCACCACAGCGCGGCCGGACGAATCCAGCGCCAGCGCGTAAGCATATTCATTGGTGCCACTGCCAAAATTGACGAATCGGACACTGTTGTCGCCGTAGGTCGAGTCGGTCGAACCGTCGGAATTGTAACGTTGGACGAACCATTCGTAGTTTCCGCTCTGGCTCGCGCCGGATACGAGAATCTTGCCGTTGGGTTGCAGCGTTAGCGCCAGGGCGACATCACTGTAAGCGCCGACTTCAGTGAGGACGGTTCCGTTGTTCCCGAAGGTCGTGTCGGGCGCGCCGTTGGTGTTGAACCGCGCGAGAGCTACAAAGCAGTTCACATTGGCCCAGGAGGTCACCGGGCCGGCCAAATTACCGAGGCCGGCGCCGCCAGCCAGCACGATTTTTCCATCCGGTTGAATGGCCATTGCGTAAGCGCCGTCCAACGTCCCGCCGCCAACGTTGTTGGTTGTTCGGCCCAGCGAGCCAAACGTCAAATCAAGCGCGCCATTGGCGTTGTAGCGCGCCGCAGCAAAGTCCGCCGTTGCGACTGTCGCTGCGAGTCCGGCGGCGACAATTTTACCGTCCGGCTGAATTCCCGCACCATAAGCCTCGCATCCGGTTTCGATGGTCGTGAGGACTTCGCCTCCACTGCCGAACGAGGTGTCCAGTGTGCCGTTGGTATTGAACCGGGCGACCGCAAACTGCGCCGGCCCAGACGCATTGGCAAAGCCAGACACGACAATTTTTCCGTCCGATTGAATCTTGACCGCCTGGGCCGTGCCACTACTCGTGCCAAACACCGCCTTGGCTATTCCATTGCTACCGAAAGAAGTGTCCAGCGAACCATTGGCATTGTAACGCGCCAGTTCAAATCCGCTGTATCCGCCCGCCGCGACTATTTTCCCGTCCGTTTGCATGGCCACGGCACTGGCGTCGTCCACGGCGGAGCTGGTGATCTTGCCGTTCACGCCAAATGACAGGTCGAGAGAACCATCGGCGTTCAACCGTGCCAGCGCAAGACCGGAGCCCAGGGAGCCGTTGGTCACCCCCCCCACCACAATCCTGCCATCCGGTTGGATCGTGACCGCATAGGCCACGCAAGCACCACCAAAGCTGATTAAGGTTTTGCCGCTGCCGGCGAAGCTGGCGTCCAAGCCGGGGGCAGACTGGCCTGGTTTGAATTGGATTTGAAAGCCATTAAGATCGCCTTCGGCACTGCCGTTTCCAGACCAGGTAATCGCCAGGTTCCCCGAACTATCCGACAAGGCAGACTTGAACTCGAGATAATCCACACCGGCGATCAACGTATTGCTGGAGCCGTTCCACGTACTGCTTTGCATGTTGCTATTGACTGTAAAATAAGTTGTGCGGCCCGCCCCGCTAACGTCTGCGGCGTTATACAGAACCAGGTCATACATCGAGTTTGGCGTCAAACCCGAGAGCGTGACGGTTTGGGTGACACCACCACTATAGAGATAATCCTCCATCAGGGCGTCCAAGGGGGTACTGGCAAAAGGAGTTGAACCGCCATAACTATTGGCATCGTATCCACCGCCGGATGTGAAGGTCATCGTCACCGGCGAGTTGCTTCCGTTGGCATAGATTAAAGGAATTCCAGTGCCGCTGCTGACGTCTACCCCATTCCATTGGTCGCCCGCTGTCCCGAGAACTGCCGCACCCGACATGGTTGGCCCGATAATGGGACCGCCAGCGCTATGAGGAGCGCTGTTCGTATTAAAATCAACATCAATCAATTGGGCCTGAACCGTGCCGGCGAGCTGAAGGCTGAATGCCGCGGCTAACAGCAAGAATAGGCGAGTGAATGAATTGACCCACCGTTGCGCGGCTTCAGGGCGGCAAAGGGTTGTGAGCAGCACACCGAGCGCGGTTCCCGGCGGGAGGAATATAGTTTTGGTTTTCATCGAATTGAGAAATGGCGATCAGGAATAAGGGATGGCCAAGGCAGCGGTCGGCGTAGCAGCAGCGGTTAAGCGTTGAGGGCAGAGGCCAAGGAACAATGCCAATGCCGCCAACACTTTCTGAGCGCAGTTCTTCACAGAGAGCCCCTTACCTGGGTTAAATCGGCTGAAGCCTGACCCCAAGCCCAGGTTGATGCCGGGTCGAAACGTCAACCGTTGCTAAAGGCCTACTTATCCTCAAAATCAATGAAATTGTCAAGGTGAAAGCGACCTCAAACAACCCGTGCGCTGCCTGCAATGGTTTCTTAGCGTGAACGCCTCTCACGGATTGCTCAAGCGGAAGAACAGATTTCCCGTCGGCGACGTGAGGATCAGAGAATTTGTGCCATTTGACGACGTCCAACTGCTGTTGACAGACCAGCCGCCGGGGCTGGCTAGGCTGGCGTTTTGGTGCAAAGTCCAGCCCGAAACATTCTGCCAATATACCTTCACTGTGTTACCCGAATGGCTGATGTAAAGCGTCGGCCCGCCGGGAGTTTGAACGACCGAAATCAGCGCCCAAAACCCGCCCGTGAGTGAATAATTGCCGCCGGTCATGGGTCCACCGGCATCGTGCTGGCCGATGGTGCCGCTGACGGAATAAGTCCCGCCGGTGCTGGCGCCCCCGCCCCCGGCGACTTTATACCAGTCAATCGAATATTGCTGCGCCCATGCCGGAAGACAGAGGCCAGAAGCCAGAAGACAGAGGAGAATGATTTTTTTCATAGGCGCCTCAGTTCTTGTCGTTAAGTGATTTTACCATTTGTTCGAGATTTTCCAACCGCTTTTCCAGGGTTTCGTTTTGTTGTATTAAACCCCGAATTTCGGAATCCTTTTCATTGAGCTTCTGGTTCAATCCCTGAATGGCCGCCAGCGCCACGCCGCCTTCGTCCACGACCGAGATGTGTTTGTCATCACTGCCGTTAAGGCCGAACGCGGCGTGGAAATCCTGCGCCATCGGACCGATGTGTTTTTGTGCCGCAGGATCGGTTTTATAATTCCATTCGCTCACCGGCAGCGTCGCCACTTTCGCCAGGACGGATTCCGGGTTTACGTCAGCGAAATTGGCTTTGGCGTTGTAGTCGCTGGTCAACACCACGCCCTTGCTTTTGACCGTGCCGTCGTTCAGCACCTCAAAGACCATGTTGCCGCCGCCGCCGCCACTGAAGCCCTTCATGATGTCGCCCGTACCGGCGGCGGTGAAGACGGCGGTTGCATCGCTGCTTGTTTGGGCTACGAAGATGCCGACACCATTCGTGGAAGTGGAATTCACACGCAACGCTGCTGGGTTCAGGCCGGAACTGCCAGAGACATCCATCACAATGCCACCACCAGCCCGGATTTTGAACTGGTCGTTGCGATCCGAATAATAGGCGGTGCTTTGCGAATCTGCCCAGACGAAGGCACCGGAATGACCGGCATACGCCTGATTCCCGGCCGCAAAGGAATAAGGGCCGGCGGCAATATTCAGGTATCCGCCCGGCACGGTGGCCGCAAGACCCGTGGCGTAGTTGCCCGAACCGCCGGCCACGGTCGCATACTCAGCGGTGCTGTTGTTGCCCACGCCACCGCCGACAGTTGCGATGTCGCCGTCAGCAGCATTTTGGAAGCCACCACCTACTGTAGCTGCATATCCGCCGGCCGCATTAAAGAAACCGCCACCCACCGTCGCATCGTCGTTGCTGATGATGTTCGCGCCACCGCCACTGATGGTCGTCTCATAGCCGGCAGCCCGATTGCCATCTCCACCGCCCACGGTTCCAAAATCGCCCGCTACCGAGTTGCTCGGACTTAAACCGCCATAGCTCACTGCCCCACCGCCGGCAATGGTCGCTCCCACCACGCCGTTGGAAACAAAATTGTTCGGCGAACCGCCAATCACGTTGACGGCCCCATTCGTTGCCGTCGGTTCCAGGCGCAAAGCGCGCCCATTGTTGACCCGGAGTTCGAGCGGCTGGTTGTCCGTGGTACCAATAAAGTTCACCCCCGGCGAAGTCCCACTGTTACCTGCGATTTTCCACGCGTTGGCGAGCGCCGCAGCCGGCACCGTGCCACTGGTCAATTGCGACGCGTTCAAGCCGGTCAAACCACCGCCGTCACCGCTGAAGCTGTTGCCCCCATTGCTGAACGTCACCGGAGCGGTGTAGGTGCCGGAAAGTGCGGCCGAGGATATGGTGCCGCTCACATTGCTGGCGGTGTTGGCAAAAACCGCATAGGGCGCCGGAGTCAGCGCCTGCATGGGGTTCAGGTTGGCGTAACCGCTCGCGCCGTTGGTGCGGATGTCCACTTCCAGCCAGTAGCTGGAGCCATTAAAAACACCCGCGCCGAAATCAACGGTCACCGTGAACAACCCGTTGGTCAGCGGGAGGTCGTTGGTGAGCACGGCACTACCTACCTGGTTGTTTCCAAATGGATCAGCGAACAGCTTGAAACGAAAATCATAGTTGCCGTGTGCGGGATTGCCGCCGTCGTTCAACCGGCCCTGGTAGGTGAAGGCCGTGCCTTGGGCGGAGGCGGAGAGGCAGATGGCCGATAGCATTTGGCAGATGGTGATTAGTGCGAGTCTGGTTTTCATAGATTCTCTTTCTCAAAACGCAGGGGTTGGTCATCTCATTGAATGCGAACAATGGTCAGGGAAATGCCGGGCGAGCCGGACAACTCAATTCCCGTACCGGAGCCGGTGAGCTGAATGGTCAGAACATCGTTGGAGTTGACGTTGGCAATGAAGCTTTTTGACATGTCAGCGAGTTGACGCAACGCAGAAAGCGTCACTACCGACCGGGTGCCCGGGACCTCTGTCAGATTCAACGTCGCCCGCAACTGGGCGTTTGTGCCATTCCCAGACAGTGTCGTCACTTGCCCGTTGTATTGGATCAGGTAAAGACCGGCTTGGACGTTGGTGTATTCGGCAGTGCTGGCGGTATGCAACCAGCCGTTGATCTGGGCGTCGGCGGCAAATGTAACATTCTGAAACACGTTCGCGGTCACGACGCTTTCCACACTATTGTTGTAGGCAAAGACATAGTTGCCCGAAGGCGCGCCTACGGTGCCGTTCGAGGCGCTCGTGACGCGGCCTTTGGAGTCCACCGTGATGTTGGCTGCCGAATAAGTGCCGGGAGTGACTGTGGTGTCCGCCAGCGTTGTCGCCACACTGCCGGCAGGCGTTGTCACGTCCCCCGTCAACGCGGGCATCCGCGCCGGGTCAAGCGTGCCGCTGGTGATGTCGGCCGTGTCAAGATTGGTCACCTGGTTGTAGGTTGCTGCTGGCAGTCCATCTATCGTCAGGCCGGCACCGCCCGTGACGAAACGCGCACCCCCCGCAGCGCGGACGGCAAATTCATTCGCCGTTACCGACGTAAAAGGGGAAGCAGTCGAATCATCCGACCAGACAAACGCCCCGTCGTGATTGGCCTGGGCCTGATTGCCGGCGGCGAAGCTGTAACTGC